>JBEIQK010001101.1:0-1694 GCA_040376505.1 Alphaproteobacteria bacterium
CGGTGGGCGCGCTGAACAACCTCACGGTGGAGGTGCGCCAGGCCGACACCACCAGCCGGGCCCTGCTCGACAGCCTCGACGTCGCCACCTGGGACCACATCATCGTGCTCTGCAGCAGCGAGCTGGAGGCCGAGCCGGCCGACGCCCGCGTGCTGGTCACCCTGCTGCACCTGCGCGACATCTCCGAGCGCACCGGGGCCCACCTCGCGGTGGTGAGCGAGATGCGCGATGTGCGCAACCGGCAGATCTCCGAGGTCACCAAGGCCGATGACTTCATCGTCAGCGAGCGCCTCGTCAGCTTGATGATGACCCAGGTGGCCGAGAACAAGCACCTCAACGCCGTGCTGGCCGACCTCTTCGACCCCGAAGGGGCCGAGATTTACATCAAGCCGGTCAACTTCTTCGTGAAGCCCGGGGTGGAGGTCACCTACGCCACGGTGGTGGAGTCGGCGCGCCGCCAGGGCCAGATCGCCATCGGCTACCGCATCGCCGCCAAGGGCCGCGATCCGCAGAGCGCCTACGGCGTGACGGTCAACCCCGACAGGGCCGAACGCCTCACCTTCGCGATCGACGACAAGATCATCGTCGTCTCCGAGGACTAAGGCGCCCCGGTGTCGTCGCCGCCCGCCACCCAACCGACGGGGCGGGCGGTGACGGTCATCCGGTGGTCGAGGGCGTCGCCATCGCTGGTCTGGATGCGGATCTGGCCGACCGCCTCGGCGTAGGTGTCCAGCGTGGCCACGATGTCCATCTCGCGGGTCGAGCCCGGGGCGATGAAGAGCTCGCCGGTGTCGTTCTCGTCGAGGTGAAAGACGCCATCTGCGCTGTCGGCGAGGCTGGTGGCGTAGATCTGCAGGTTGCCGTCGCCCGTGTTGGTGATGGCGAAGACCTGGCTTTGGGAGATCGGGCCCGACTCGCCCTCGTAGATGAGGTCCTCGAAGAGGAGCTCGCTCGGCGTGACCGAGAAGATGCCGACGCCGGTGGCGCCTTCGCCCTCTTTGTCGGCGTTGGTGAAGGACTGGTCGGTGTTTCCGCAGGCCACCAGGGCCAGGGCAAGGCAGACGGCGCGCATCAGGGCTCCAGCGGGGCGTTGGCGCCCGCGATCAGCGGTACGATAGCCGAGGCGGAGGGGGAGGGGAACCGACCCCCCGCGGGAGACCGGCATGCTCGCGATGTTCTGGGACGACAGCCACCACGCGCTGCAGCGCAGCGCCCAGGCCTGGGTGGATCAGCACATCCGGCCCCACGCCACCGAATGGGAAGAGGCCGCCACCTTCCCGCGCGAGCTCTACGCCCAGGCCGGCGCCGCCGGGCTCCTTGGCGTGGGCTACCCCGAGGCCCTGGGCGGGGTTGAGGGCGACGTCTTTCACCAGCTCATCGTGGTCGAGGCCCTGCTGCGCGGCGGGTCGGTCGGCCTCGCCATGAGCCTCGGCTCCCACGCCATCGCCCTGCCGCCGATCCTGGCCTTGGGCGACGCCGATCAGCAGCGGCGCTTCGTCACCCCGGTGCTGCGGGGCGAGGCCATCGCCGCGCTCGGCGTCACCGAGCCCGGGGCCGGCTCCGACGTCTCCGGCCTGCGCACCCGGGCCCGGCGCGTCGGCGACCGCTACATCCTGGACGGCCAGAAGACCTTCATCACCAGCGGTTGCCGCGCCGACTTTGTCACGGTCCTCGCCCGCACCAGCGACGACAAG
>JBEIQK010000995.1:0-2095 GCA_040376505.1 Alphaproteobacteria bacterium
CGCCGCCAGTGGGCAGGACCGCCGGCGACGGCGACACGCCCCCGACGGCGCCAGCCTGTGGAGCGAGCCCACCGGCAAGACCACCGTGGCCAGCCCCCGCGCCGCCTTCCTCACCACCAGCCTGCTCCAGGGCGTGCTCACCGACGGCACCGCCCGCAGCGCCGCCAAGACCCTCACGGTCACCTCGCTCGGCGGCAAGACCGGCACCACCGACGACGGCCGCGACGCCTGGTTCGTCGGCTTCTCGCCCGAGCTGGTGGTGGTGGTCTGGGTCGGCTTCGACCGCGACAAGGCGCTCGGCCTCACCGGCGGCGAGGCGGCCCTTCCCACCTGGACCCGCTTCCTCTCGCTGGTGGGGGCCCCGCGCAGCAGCTTTGTGCAGCCCCCCACCGTCGCCCGCTTCGACATCTGCGCCGAGAGCGGCGTCGCCCCCGACCAGGCCTGCGCCGCCGCCAGCGAGTGGTTCTCTCGCGAGCACCCCCCCGCGCCGGGCTGCCCCGTCCATGGCGGGCCGGTCGACCAGGTCGGCGAAGCCGTCGAGCGCGGCGTGCAGAAGGTGAAGGAGGTGGTGATGCCCGAGGAGCCCGACCGTCCGCGCATCTTCAAGCGCAAAGAGAAAGACACCGAGCCCGAGCCCGCCAAGGCGAAGGCCAAGGGCCGCTAGCCGGCCTCGGTGAGCCAGCCGAGCGAGCGATCGAGCCAGCCATCGAGGCGCTCATGGCCCTCGCCATGCATACAGAGCCGCACCTCGGCGCCCCCCGCGCAGTCTGTCCACACGGTACAGACCTCCGGCCCCTCGGTCACCGTCTCGGTGGCGGCCCCCGCAGGCGTCCTGGGCCCGCCACATCTCCACCGCCTCCTCGATGGCGCCCTGGGCGACGGTGTCGGAGAAGGCCCGGCCCTCCATCGGCCAGGTCTGATCGGAGTGTCCGTGGGTGTGCCGCACCGGCAGCGGCCCCCCGGCGCAGGCCTCGGGCATCGGATCCCAGAAGGTGCCCGACATCAGGTGGGCGGCCTGCACCGACAAGCGGTTGTCGCAGGCGAGGTACTCGGCGAGGCTGGCCCCCAGCGAAAAGCCGCCAACATAGAGCCCCCCCGCGGCGAGCAGCCCCCGAGCGCGCAGATCGTCCACCACCTCGGCGGAGAAGGCCAGATCGTCGCGCTCCAGGCCCTCTTCGGGCGAGCGCGGCACCGTCCAGCGCCGATCCAGGCCCACCGGCAGCACCAGCGCCACCCCCGCCGCGTCGACCGCCGCCTGCACCTCGGGATCGTCCAGGTAGGGCTCGGGCGTGCCGCCATAGCCGTGAAAGTAGAGCAGGGTCGGCGTCTCGCCGCGCGCCCCTGTCGGCTTGAGGCGGAAATACTCGCCGCTCTCGGTGGAGCAGGGGTGATCATCGCGGCAGGGTGAACAGGCCCAGAAGAGCAGCAGCCACATGGAAGGTCGCCGGGCGAGGGGAGGGGAGGCCCCAAGGTAGCGCCCCCCTTGGCCGCCCGCCGGGCCGCGGAGTAGCCTGCTCGCCCTCTTTTCCTCCGGAGCTCCCATGCGCACCGCCCTCGCCGCCCTCGCTGAGGCCCTGGCCCTGCGCGGGGTCCGCCGTGCCTTTGGCATGCCCGGCGGCGACGTCCTCCCCCTCCTCGACGCCCTGCGCGCGGTCGGCATCGAGTTCATCCTCACCCGCGAGGAGGCCGCCGCCGGCTTCATGGCCGCCGCCACCGCCGAGTTGGATGGCGCGCCCGGCCTCGCCATCTCCACCCTCGGCCCGGGGGCCACCCGCCTGCTCTCCGGGGCGGCCGGCGCCCAACTGGAGCGCACCCGCGCGCTCTTCATCACCGGCCAGTGCTCCCCCCGCCTTCGCGGCCGGTACACCCACCAGATCCTCGACCAGCAGGCCCTCTTCGCCCCGGTCTGCCGCTCCACCTCGGCGCTGGGCGCCCCCGGCGGGCTGCGCGCTGCCCTCGACGCCCTCGACCTCGGCCCGCCCGGCGCCGTCCACCTCGATCTCGCCGGCTCCCAGGCCGAGGCCCAAACCGACGAAGACGTCTCGATCCGCGTCGCCGAACACCGCCGCGATGCGCAGGCCGAGGCCGAGGCCGC
>JBEIQK010000376.1:0-6130 GCA_040376505.1 Alphaproteobacteria bacterium
GCCGGATCGACCAGGGTCTTGAGCGGCCCCTCGGAGAAGCGCTTGAGCAGACCGGCCACCTGATTGACCGTCTCCGCCCGCTTGCGCGGACCGGCCTCGTAATACTCCTGGGTGGTCACGCCCACCGGCTCCAGGCGGCTCTGCACCCAGTTCACCAGCGGGTTGCCTTTGCCGGACTTGGTGTAGTGCTGCCGCTTGTAGAGGGCCACCAGCTCGATGAGGCGCTTCACCCGCAGGGGCGAGGTGTCGGAGCTGCCGTACTGGTAGACCACCTTGTGGGTGCCCTCCAGCAGCTCGGCCAGCGACAGGGTCATGCCCGCCGCCACCTGATCGACCGGAATCACATCGAGGACCGTCTCGGCTTCGTGGGCGTACTTGATCGGACCCTGCAGGGCGAGGTAGATCAGCGGGGCGCTGGTGTTGATGCCCTCATTCCAGCCCACCACCGGGTAGGAGACCGAGGACTCCACCACCGCCGGTCGCACGATCGTAAACGGAAGGCCCGAGCCACAGAGCACCTGCTCGCCAATCGACTTGGTGTAGGTGTAGATGTTGTGCCAGCCCCAGAACTTGGCGCGCTCGGTGCCCCACTTGACCAGCTCGCCCTCGACGAACTTGCGCTTGACCTTCTCCAGCTCGTCGGCCAGGGCGGCGCCGCGACAGGGCTCGTTCTTCTCGGTCAGGTTCTTCTTGGCCTGATCGAGGAAGGCCGACTGACGGAAGGCGTCATTCGCCCGGTGCCGCACCAACTGAACCGTGTCGACACACTCGGCGATCTCCCGCTCGGCGTCCCAGTGCGAGCGGTCGAGCTCGTCGGCCCGCGGGAAGGGAAAGCTGCGCGGATCGATCTCATCGACCTGACCGGTGCGATCGCCCGCGACATAGCAGGTGCTGGTGTGCAGGAAGGGCAACAGCCGCCCTGCCGTGGACAGATCTTTGGCCAGGGCGCAGAGGTTCTGCATGCCGAAGGCGTTGACGTTGAGCGCCTCGTCGAGGGGAGGATTGAAGTCCACCACCCCGCTGGCGTTGACGAAAGCGTCGAGCTGACCGCGCATGTGGTCGCGGATGCTGGCGGGCACCCCGCAGAGCTCCTCGCTGACATCGCCCGGCACCGGCGTCACCTTCTGGCGCAAAAAGGCCTTGTAGGCCTCGCCCGGGTAGCGCTTGCGCAGGGGCTCAAAGACCGGCGACGAAGCGACATCGGCCCAGAAGCGGGCCTCGCTCGACTGGCGCAGGCTGCCATCGGCGCGCCGGCGCTCGCGCACCACGAGGTAAATGTGGCCCACCTCGGGGAAGTGGTAAAGCACGAGGCTCAGCCAGACCTTGCCGAGAAAGCCGGTGCCACCGATGCAGAAGAGGCGGACCCCGGTGAGCCGGTCCCGCACACACAGGGGGGCTGGGTTCACGGCTCCACCTCAGTCACCGCGGCCGCGGGCGGATCGACGGTGACATCGGCCATCAGCACAGGGCAAATACGGAAGCAGGTGATGCTCGGATCGGCCGGCGCCGTCTCCTTGGCCATGCGCAGCGCCTCGGCCATCGTGCGCGCGGTCTCGTAGCCGAGGATCCCCGGCACATACTCGTTGTCGGCCCCCACCACGATGACGCGCCCGCGGTGCTGCCGACCGTTCTCGCCCCAGTACCACATGTAGAAGGGGTGGGCCGGATGGTAGGCCTTGCCCGAGCGGTAGAGCTGGATGAAGGAGGGGTCCTTGGCCAGCACCGACTCATACTTCTTGTGCAGCTCGAGGGCGTCGCGGGTGCGGGTCAGGTATTTGTGGAAGAACTCGACGTAGGCCGGGTGCTGATCCTTGTCGAACTTGTCGCTGCACGGGTGCAGGATGATCAGCGTGCCGCCCTTCTTCAACAGGGGGGCGCCTTTGTGCAGGTTGTGCAGATAGCCTTCGGCCATCACGCTCACCAGCAGCGGATTGAGGAAGGCGCCCACGTTGTAGGGGCTGATGTAGGGGATCGGGAAGATCACGATGTCGCTCTGGCCGCGCACGGGCACCAGGAGCTGCTGGTGCACCTTCTCCAAGATGGCGTCGTGAACGGGCTCGCACTTGCCCGCGAAGACACCGATCATCTCGTAGGGCGCGGGCACGCGCTCAAAGATGGCCTGGCGCGCCGGCTGGGGCACGATCTTGAGGGTGGCCACCAGGGCCTTGAGCGCCTTCTCCTCCATCGGGCTCAGCTCGTCTTCATTCTTGGCCAGGAACTCCAGCGGCGTGTCGAACATCCGCGAATTCACCGTGGTCTCGATGTGGAAGACGTCGAGCTTGGCCTCGATCAGCTCGCCCACCCGCTTCATCTTGTCGGAGAGGGCCGAGCGGGCCGGCTCCATGTAGGAGCCCGAGTCGCGGATGCTGTAGGGCGTGTGGTGGCCCTTGAGCGTGCGGTAGCCAACGAGCCCGGTGCCCAGCGACTTGTGGCCGCCGTTCATCGGCACGAAGGTGAGGTTGACGTAGATGACGAGGTCGGAGCTGGCGGCCCGGCTGTTGATCTCGACATCGATGCCATCGCTGGTGCGGCCCAGGAAGGTGAGCCCGCCCGGCTTCTCGGCGTCGTGGTTGTAGAGCTTCTTCGGCCAGTAGCGGTTGAAGACCTTGTCGCCGGTGATGTGGCGGATCTCATCGCCGGTCATCGGCCGGTGGAAGGCCGTGGCGATGATGAGCTCCACGTCTTCGACGCCGTATTCATCGAGCATCTCGATGACCGGCTCGAGCACGCGCTGGCGGCAGTCGGGCCGCTTCATCGGCGGCAAGGGCATCGAGAGGTCGTCGATGGCGATGGTGACGCGCATCCCGGGGCGCAGCTTGGCGTAGAGCGGCGCGCTCTCCAGCGGGTGGTTCAGCGCGTAGCGCACGGCCGCGTCGGGGTTGGCGAGGCCGGCCATCGGCTTCTTCGGGTAGATCACGCGGGTGCCGACCGGCAGGTCGACCTCGACGAGCTGGTCGCCGCTGAAGAGGACGCGGGGCTTGGAGCGGTGGTCCAGGGTGACCACGCAGGGGTGGTCCAGGCTTGTGGAGCTCATGGTCCTCTCTCGGCGTTGCGGCGCAAACTTCCGGTGGGGCCTGCGCCGGCGGGGGGCCGGGGCTCGGCGGTCGCGACGGGCGGGCCCCTCGCGCGGGGTCGGGCGGCTAACCGGGTGCGGCGCCGCCTTCCACCCGGGGCCCGCTTGGCCTTCTGCTTTGGTCATTCCGTATTGCAGCAAACGTCATGCTGCAATACGGCAAAAACATGGGCCTTAGCCGTCCTGCGGAGCTGCCGATGAACCCGCCCCAAGCCACCCCTTCCCGCGCCGCCTGGTATGCGCTCGTCGTGCTGGGGCTGGTCTACCTCTTCAACTTCCTCGATCGCACGCTGATCTTCATCCTCTTTGCGCCGATCAAGAAGGAGATGACCTTCAGCGACATCGAGCTGTCGTTGCTGGGCTCCACCAGCTTCGTGCTCTTTTACACCCTGCTGGGCATGCCCTTCGGCCGGCTCGCCGACCGGGTCAACCGCCCGCGCCTGATCGCCGCGGGGCTCGCGCTGTGGAGCCTCTTCTCGGGGCTCACCGGCCTCGCCGAGGGCTTCGCCAGCATCTTCTTCTGCCGCATGATGGTCGGCGTGGGTGAGGCCACCCTGGGCGCCGCGGCGATGAGCCTGCTGGCCGAGCTCTTTCCGGCCCGGATGCGGGCCACGGTGCAGTCGATCTTCTCGGCGGGAATTCCGCTGGGCGCGGCGGCGGCGATGTTCCTGGGCGGCCAGTTTGGCGCCGCCTATGGCTGGCGCAACGCCTTCTTCCTGCTCAGCTTTCCAGGCCTGCTCCTCGTCGCCGCCGTGCTGCTCATCCGCGACCCCCGCGGCGCCCTGAGGCCGGCCGCGGGCCAGCCTGCCGCAACGCAGCAAAGCTCCCCCCTCGCCGACCTGGGCATCATGGCCCGCATCCCGGCCCTGCGCTGGCATTTGCTCGGCTACGCGGCGATGGCGGTGGCCGGCAACAGCATCGGCATGTGGCTGCCCACCCTGGTCACCCGCGTGCACGCGATGCCCCTCCAAGAGGTCGGCAACTTCTCCGGCCTCGCCATGCTGGTGAGCGGCGGCCTCGCCACCCTCTTCGGCGGCGCGGTGGCCGACGCCGTCGTCCGTCGGGGCGGCACCCGCCTCGCCTATGGCGCCGTGCTGGCCACGCTCTGCGTGCCCCTGTGGCTGGGATTGCTGCTGAGCGGCAGCCTGCCGATCCTCCAGGCCTGCTGGTTCCTCCTCGCCGGATTGGGCCTCGCCTGGCTGGGCCCCGCCGCCGCCGACGTCCAGGACCTCGTGCCCGAGCGCCTGCGCGGCTTCTCGGTCTCGGTCTACTTCTTCGCGGTCAACATCATCGGCTATGGCGCAGCGCCGCCGCTGATCGGCTGGCTCTCCGACCACCTCGGCTCGGCGGAGCAGCCCGAGAAGCTCGCCCTGGCCCTGCTCGTCAGCCCCGCCGCCTGCGCCTTCGCCGCCCTGGCTCTGGCCCGCGGCGCGATGCTCAAGCGTGCCGCCGACCGCGCCGCCGCCGCGGCGACGACCGCCGCCTAGCGCGCCCGCCAGCGGGTTACCGGCGGCCCATGAAGGACCTCACCCAGCGCATCGGCCTGCTCATCCGCGCCCGCTACCCCCTCCTCCAACTCGTGAGCCATGAAGAGGCGCGCGTCGAGAAGACGCTGCAGCGCGTGGCCACCGAGGAGAAGCTCGCGGTCTACCGGTGGGCCGCCACCCGCGGGCTGGTCGCCCCCGATGGCAAGCCGATCCCCCAAAGCGAAGGTGCGGCCGGGGCCCTCGCCGCCTGTGAGGCCATCGCCGAGCCGGCGCTGCTGGTCTTCGTCGACCTCGTGCCCCACCTCGCCGAGGTGGCCACCTTGCGCCGCCTGCGCGACCTCACCCGCAGCCTGGGGCCCAAGAAGCAGTCCCTCGTCATCCTCTCGGCCCGCGCCGACCTGCCCGAAGGCCTGCACAAAGACGCCGTGGTGCTCGATGTGCCCCTCCCCGAGGCCGAGGAGGTCGGCCGGCTGCTCGCCGCCCTGCTCCAGCAGCAGCAGATCGAGCTGCCCGCCGACCGCTTCGAGCGCTTCGTCAAGGGCTCGCTCGGCCTCACCGAGCAGGAGATCAAGCGGCTCTTCGCCCGCATCCTGCTCGGCGGCGGGCGCTTCGCCGAAGAGGATCTGCGCACGCTCGTGGACGAAAAGCGATCGGCCATTCGCCGCAGCCGGGTGCTGGAGCTGTGGGACAGCGTGCCCGCGATGGCCGACGTCGGCGGCATGGACAACCTCAAGGGCTGGCTCACCCAGCGGCGCCTGGGATTTTCGGCCAAGGCCCGCACCTTCGGCCTGCCCGAGCCCCGCGGCATGTTCCTGCTTGGCGTGCAGGGCTGCGGCAAGTCGCTGATGGCCAAGGCTGTCGCCGGTCTGTGGCAGATGCCCCTGCTCCGCCTCGATGTGGCCGCCGTCTTTCAATCGGGGGGCAGCCAGGAGGAGAGCCTGCGCGAGACCGTGCGCGTGGCCGAGAGCCTCGCACCGGTGGTGCTGTGGATCGACGAGATCGAAAAAGGTTTCTTGATGGGCGGCGACAAGGGCGGCGGCGGGCAGGCCTTCGGCTACTTCCTCACCTGGATGCAGGAGAAGTCCAAGCCCGTCTTCGTGGTGGCCACCGCCAACGAGGTGCGCATCCTGCCGCCGGAGCTGCTGCGAAAGGGCCGCTTTGACGAGATCTTCTTCGTCGACCTGCCCAATGCCCACGAGCGGCTCAGCGTGCTGGAGATTCAGCTCCGCCGGCGGGGTCGCGACCCCGATCGCTTCGATCTCACCGGCATCGTCGAAGAGACCGAGCGCTTCTCGGGCGCCGAGCTGGAGCAGCTCGTGGTGGCCGCCCTCTACGCCGCCTTCGCCGCCAGTCGCGAGCTGGAGCAGGACGACCTGCTCGACGCCGCCCGCGAGATGATCCCGCTCGCCGTCACGATGGACGACCACCTCAAAGACCTGCGCGAGTGGGCCCGCCCCCGCGCCCGGCCGGCCAGCATGGACCGCCGCCGCATCGACTTCTTCTCGGAATGGGAGGCCCCATGATCGCCCTGCCGCTGCTCGCCTGCGCCGCCGACCCCAAAGGCGAGGAC
>JBEIQK010000833.1:0-2806 GCA_040376505.1 Alphaproteobacteria bacterium
CGCGGCCGCCGCCCGCCGCCCCGCCGCGCTGCCAGCCCAGGGGGCCGTGAGCATGACAACCGTGTCGCGGTCCATGACATAGGGGTTGATGACCGTGCGCCGCAGACCCAGCGAAGAGGCCAGGATGGGCTGCGAGAACATCGGCCGCATCAGCATTCTCAGCGTTGGCCCCGGCAGGCGCTGCAGGGCCCGGCTGATCGGGTCGAGGCCATGCAGGGGCCCGTTGCTCAGCACGAGCCCCCCCAGGGCGCAGCGCGCCGCCACCACCCGGGCCACCGGTACGGCGAGGCCATGGGCCACCAGCACGTCTCCCGGCCCCACCCGCCCGCGGTCGAGGAGGCCCTGGGCGAGGCTCTCGACCGTCGCCGAGGGCTGCGCATCCTCCAGGAGCTCGATGGCGTGGGCCTCGTGGCCGAGGCTACGCAGGCGGCGAAGCACCTCGGTCCACAGCGCGGCCGAGGCAGGGGGTCCAGCAAGAAGGCGGAAGGTGGGCACGGCGGCTCCGGTCGGGGGCGCGAATGTAGCGGGTCGGCGGGCAGATCGGATAGGCCGAGCGCCCCGGTCCGGGGGCCTCTACCCCTGCGCGGCCGCTGCGCTACGCGCCCTTCGCCCCTCCCGGAGGCCCGATGTCCCTGCACACCTTGAGCGCGCGGGCCCTGCAGGCCGAGCTGTCGACGGGGCAGCTCAGCAGCGAAGAGCTGGTCGGCGCCCTCAACGCCCGCACCGCGGCGGTGGATCCGACGATCCGCGCCTTTGTCCACCGTTTCGACGAGGCCGCCCTCACCGAGGCCCGCCGTCTCGACGAAGAGCGGCGCCAGGGCAAGGTCCGCGGCCCCCTGCACGGCATCCCGCTGTCGGTGAAGGAGAACATCGCCACCGCCGGCCAGCCCCAAACCCTGGGCATTCGCAGCCGTCTCGGCACCCTCGCCCCCGAAGACGCTGTCGTGGTCAAGGTCTTGCGCGAGGCCGGCGCCATCGTGATGGGCAAGACCAATGTGCCGCTGCTCCTGCTCTCCTTTGAGACCCACAACGAGATCTACGGCACCACCCACAATCCCTGGCAGCTCGACCGGGTGCCGGGCGGATCCTCGGGGGGCGAGGCCGCCGCCATCGCCAGCGGGCAGGTGCCGCTCGGCATTGGCACCGACATCGGCGGCTCGATCCGCATCCCGGCGGCCTTTTGCGGGCTGCCCGGCCTCAAGACCACCGTCGGCCGCTGGAGCGTCTGGGGCTCGGGCACCGGCATCCCCGGCCAGGAGATCATCCGCGCCGTGATGGGCCCCATGGCCCGCACGGTCGACGATCTCACCCTGCTGATGCAGGTCGTCAGCGGAGAAGCCCAGCGCCGCTTCGATGCGCAGATCCCTCCCGTCGCCCCGCCCGATCCGGCCGCCGTCTCGCTGCGCGGCCTCCGCGTGGGCGTCTTCGAAGACGACGGCGTGATCAACCCGGTGGCCAGCGTGCGCCGCGCCGTCGCCCAGGCCGCCGAGGTGCTGCGTGAGGCCGGCGCCATTGTCGTCCCCTTCGTGCCCCCCAATGGCGCCGAGCTCGTCGACCTCTACTTCTCCGCGCTCTCCTCCGACGGCGCCCGCACCATCTTCGGCGGCATGGGCGATCAGGGCCCCACCCCTCAGCTGAAGACCCTCGCCCAACTCGCCCAGATGCCGAGCCCCCTGCGGGCGATCGTCGCGGCGGTCATGCGGGCCCGCGGCGAGACCCGGGTGAGCCGCCAGATCGAGGCCTTCGGCGAGAAGCGCGTCGCCGAGCTCTGGGCCCTCACCGCCCGCCGCACGGCCTTGCAGCGCGCCGAGCTGCGGGCCTGGGAGGCCGCTGGCATCGACGTCCTCATCGGCCCGCCCAGCGTCACCCCCGCCGCCCTGCACAATGAGACCCATGATTTTTCGCTGGGCGCCTGGCCCACGATGCGCTGGAACCTCCTCGACTTTGCTGCCGGCGTCGTCCCAACCGGCCGCGTGCGCCCCGCCGAGGCCGAGGTATCGCCCAGCGGCGACCGGCTGGACCGCAAGGCCGCCCTCTTCGCCCAGGGCAGCGCTGGGCTGCCCCTTGGCGCCCAGATCATCGCCGCCCCCTGGCGCGAAGATCGCGTGCTGGCCGTCATGGGCGCCATCGAGGCCGCCTTGTCGGGCGATCCCGAGTATCCCACCACCCCCATCGACCCCCCCAGGCGGTGAGCATTGGCACAACCTCCCTCCAAGATCGGCCGCATCGCGCGCCTCGGCGGCCTCACCAGCCGGGTCTCGGGCAGCTACCTGGGCCAGCGCATCCTCGGCGCCTTTCAGGACGAGGAGACCCGCGAGGCCTCGCTGCGCAAGCTGCACCTGGAGAACGCCGAGAAGGTCGTGGAGACGATGGGCGCGCTCAAGGGTGCGGCGATGAAGGTGGGCCAGTCGATCGCGCTGATGGCCGACGGCATGGACCTGCCCGCCGACGTCACCCGGGTGCTCTCCAAGCTCCACGATCGCGCCGAGCCCGTGCCCTTCGCCGACATCCAGCGCGCGATCGAGCGCGAGCTGTCGGCCGAACAGCGCAGGCAGTTTGAGCACATCGATCCCACCCCGCTCGGCACCGCCTCCCTCGCCCAGGCCCACGCCGCCTTCCTCACCGACGGCACGCCGGTGGTCATCAAGGTCCTGCACGAGGGTGTCGAGCACTCGGTCGACACCGACCTGGGCGCGCTCAAGGCCCTGCTCGTCTCGGGCCGGGTGCTCCGCCGCGATCGCGAAGAGCTGGACGCCGTCTTCGACGAGATCCGCGACCGCTTGAACGAGGAGCTCGACTACTACCA
>JBEIQK010000895.1:0-2508 GCA_040376505.1 Alphaproteobacteria bacterium
CACCGCGCTGTCGGCCACCACCACCGCGTCGCCGGCGACGGTGGTGTCGCTCTCGCAGAAGCTGACGCCGCCGCTGCTGGCGAGGTCGACGTCAAAGAGGTGCAGCTTGCGGTAGGTGGACATCAGGGCGCCGTCGGGGCCAAAGAGCAGGCTGGTGTTGTAGGTCTTGGTCCTCTCCTGGCCGGGGGGTGGATCCCATCGCTCGGCCACGCTGCCGACGAGCAGGGTGACGCCCAACTCCGCGGCGAGGCGCCCCAGGCGGGTGTGGGTGGGCCCGTCGACCGGCTCGGCCAGGGCGATCTTGCGGTCGTGGGGCCCCAGGTAGGGGGTGGCCTCGGGGGTGGCGATGAAGGTGGCCCCCGCCGCGGCAGCCCGGCGCACGAGGCGCTCGGTGGTGGCGAGGTTGCGCTCCACGTTGGAGCTGCCATTTAGTTGAATCGCGGCGACCAGCGGCATGCGAAACCCGGGCTTCTGGGGGGGTCCGTCGATGACAAGGCCCAGCGACCCCGTCAAGGGCTTGTTATCCTTACTCCCTAGGATGGTGAAGCCCCCATGACCAGCCCCCGACCCGGCCTCTTGCTTGTCTTTCTCCTCGGCGCCTGCGGGGGCAAACCCGATGGCGGACTTGTGGTGGTCAACACCGAGCCCTCGGTGATCATCAACACCCCGGGCGACGGCGCCACCTTCGATGAGAAGACCTCGATCAGCTTCGTCGCCACCGTCGCCGACAACCAGGACCCCGAAGAGAACCTGGAGATCACCTGGACAGTCGACAATGGCGTGGCCGAGGCCGGCGACTTCACCGCCATCGACGGCAAGACCACCTTCGTGACCGCCAACCTGAGCCCCGGCAACCACGCCGTCAGCGTGCGGGCCACCGACTCCGGGGGCAAGACCGCCACCTTCTCCATCGGCGTGTCGATCAACGACCTGCCCGAGGCCCCCGAGATCACCATCGTCCGCCCCGCCGAGGGAGAGCCCGCCCTGGAGGGCGACGTCTTCGAGTTCGTCGCCGAGGTGAGCGACGCCATCGAGCCGGCCGACAGCCTCGTCGTCTCCTTCGTCTCCGACAAGGACGGCACCTTCTGCGAGCCCGACCCCGACGCCACCGGGGTCGCCCGCTGCACCGCCTCGCTCACCGCCGGCACCCACCTCCTGACCTTCGAGGTCACCGACGGCGAGGGCATCACCTCGCAGGCCACCCGCGCCTTCGCCGTCACCTCCCTCGCCGATGACGACGGCGACGGCGACGGCTGGACCGAGAACCAGGGCGACTGCAACGACGACGACGGCAGCATCAACCCGGGCGAAGAAGAGATCTACAACGACCGCGACGACGACTGCGACGAGTTCACCGACGAGGGCACCTCCAACTACGACGACGACGGCGACGGCCTCACCGAGCTGCAGGACGACTGCGACGACACCGACCCCACGGTGTACCCGGGCGCCCCGGAGTCCGGTGATGGCGTGGATGACGACTGCGACGGCGTCATCGACGAGGGCACCGAGCTGTACGACGACGACGGCGACGGCTACACCGAGTCGGGCGGCGACTGCGACGACGCCTGCTTTGCCTGCAGCCCGCGCTCCAGCGAGATCGAAGACGCGCTGGACAATGACTGCGACGGCGTGGTGGACGAGGGCACCAGCGCCTACGATGACGACGGCGACGGCTACACCGAGTACATGGGCGACTGCGACGACAGCGACTACGACGTGAACCCGGTGGCCGCGGAGGCCTGCGGCGACGGCGTCGACAACGACTGCAACGGCGACGCCGACGAAGAGAACGCCGTCGACTGCGACATCTACTACATGGACATCGACGGCGACGGCTTTGGCTCCACCACCGACAAGTGTCTGTGCGCGCCCAGCGGCTACTACACCAGCCCCTACAGCACCGACTGCTACGACGGAAACGCCAGCGCCAACACCTCGGCCACCACCTGGTACTCCACCCACCGCGGTGACGGCAGCTACGACTACAACTGCGATGGCTCCGCCGAGAAGTACTACCCCGACAAGTACAACTGCTCGTCGTGGCCGCTCTGTGGTTCGTTCACGGCGGGCTGGAAGAGCTCGGTGCCGAGCTGCGGCAGCAACGGGACCTACGTCACCGCCTGCTCCACCGACTGGACCTCCTGCTCGACCAGCACCGCCACGCGCACCCAGAAGTGTCGCTGATCGCGCTGCTGTGGCTGGGCGCCTGCACGGCGCCCACCGATGTGGTGGTGATCACCATCGACAACCTGCGCTTCGACCATGTGGGGCCGGGGCGCGCCGATGGCCTCGTTGACGCCCCACCTCGACATCTTCGCCATGGACGCGGTCACCTACACCCAGGCCTTCGCGCCCGTGGGGGCCTGCGCGCCCAGCCTCGCCAGCCTGCTCACCGGTGAGCCGCCCGATGTGCACGGCGTCTTCGTCGACCGGTGGAGCGGCGGGTCGGCCCTGTCGGCGGGGGTCACCACCCTGGCCGAGCGCCTCTCTCCGAGAGGCTACACC
>JBEIQK010000328.1:0-6841 GCA_040376505.1 Alphaproteobacteria bacterium
ATCGCACCCAGGGCGGCCAAAGTGACCGCACCCAGGGTGGCAAAGGTGACCCCGGTCGGGGCGGCCCAGGGGATCGTACCCGGGGCGGCCAAAGTGACCGCGGTCGGGGCGGCCAAAGTGACCACGGCTTGAACCATGGTGGACATGCCCTAAGGCACCTCGCCGAAGGCGGATCCCGTCCCCGCAGTGGCATGACCGGTACCCGCCCGGTAGAATGTAGGCCCCGGCCCCACGGTGACCCTGTTGCGCCCTTCCTCGGATTTACCCGGCGGCCTCGCTCCCCTCCCGGCCCGCAGGCGGGTCGTCCGATCTCCGACTCAAGCGCGTAGCGTTGAGGGTCGCCTCCCCTGTGAGCGCGGCGGGACCCACAGCGATCCCCGCGACACCCACGTCGCCCCTGGCCTCTTCCACCCGCAGAGGAGAGGCGAACCGTTTGTTTTCCCGCACAGCGGCGTGGCCGCCACACATCCATGGTAGGTGATGAATGACCGAATCGTCTGGGCTCGATCGTCTCGTCTTCCATGCGGTCGACCAGAGCCGGTGGGGAGATCTGGAGAAACTCTTCGACGGCCGCGGAGGCCCGAAGTCCTGCTGGTGCATGGTCTGGCGTGCGACGCCAGCAGAGGCCCGGCAGACCGACGGGAAGAGCCGCAAAGCCGCCCTGGCCACGCGCATCACGGCGGGAACCCCGGTCGGTCTGCTCGGCTACGTCGACGACGAGCCGGTTGCATGGTGTTCCATCGCGCCGCGTTCTAGCTACCGTCGCCTCGTGGATGACGGCACTTCGGACGATGGCGTCTGGTCGCTCGCCTGCTTCTTTGTCGTTCGTCGACTTCGGGGGCAGGGAATCACACAGCGCATCATCGCCGCAGCCGTCGAACATGCAAAGTTGAACGGTGCTTCCGTCATCGAAGCATACCCGGTGGATCCCGACTCGCCGAGCTATCGATTCATGGGCTTTGTCCCAGCCTTCGAGCGCGCAGGCTGGAGCGAGGTCGGTCGCGCAGGTGCGCGCCGGCATGTGTTCCGGATTTCGGGAGCGCGGTGAGAAAGTCCACGCAAGCCACATCATCATGCCCGATCTCGTGTCCCGCTCATAGATTTCCCCGCCAAGCAAGGGCGATGCGTGAGCGGGGTCCTGCCATGAAGAACCTGACAGGTCTACAGCCAGACCTGGCGGAGCAGCCAGAAAGCGCGACGCTGGAGAGGTCACTTCAATCGGGACAGGAAAACAAGTCCTCGGATACAGTACCACGCACTCGTGAACAGGCTGATGCCCAGACGCGGCCACCCCACCCAACCAGCCCACCGCCCCCACACCCTCCGCCCCCCAAGACCCCCACAACCCCCGTGCAAAAAGCCCCCACCCACGCTTAGATCCCCCGCCCCCCAACTCAAACCACCACCACCAAGGTCCTCCCCATGCCCGCCACACTCGCCAGCCTGCCCACGCTGCCCGTCCTGCCGCTGGTGGGGCACGCCTTCGCCTTCGCCCGCGATCCCCTCGGCCTCGTCGACCAGCTCCGCGACTTTGGCCCCATCGTGCCCATCCGCCTCGGCTCCTTCCAGCTCGCCTTCGTGCGCGAGCCGGCGCTGATCGAAGAGGCGATGGTGCGCCGCAAAGACCACCTGCGCAAGGATCGCGTCACCCGGCGCCTCAGCCAGGTCCTCGGCCAGGGGCTGCTCACCTCGGAGGGGGAGCCCTGGCAGCGCAACCGCCGCCTGATCGCGCCGGTCTTCGGCCCCCGCCAGATGGCGCCCCTCGCCAGCGTGATGGCCGACTGCTCCCGCACCTTCGCCGAGTCGCTGCCCGAGGGCATCGTCGACCTGCGGCCCCGCCTGATGAGCCTCACCCTCGACATCGTCGTGCGCACGCTGTTCGACCCCTCCCTGCACGGCGCGGTGGGCCACCTCGGCGCCCACGTCGATCGGATGGTCGAGGCCGCCGGGCAGGAGGCCGACGGCCTCGCCGCTTTCCTGCCGCTGTGGGTGCCCCTGCCGAGCCGCCGCACCCTGGCCCGCGAGCGCGCCGCCCTGGACGCGATCTTCTTCGACCTCGTCCGCCGGCGCCGGGCGGCGGGGGAGGGTGGGAGCGACCTGCTCGGGCGCCTGCTCTCCGCCCGCGACGACGATGGCACGGCCCTCTCCGACGAGCAGCTCCGCGATGAGCTCGTCACCCTCTTCATCGCCGGCCACGAGACCACCGCCGTGCAGCTCTCCTGGACCCTGCACCTGCTGGCCCACCACCGCGACGTGCAAGAGGCCTTGGTGGCCGAGCAGCGCGCGGTGCTGGGTGATCGCGAGGCCGAGGCCGCCGATCTGGGCCGTCTGCCGCTGCAGGAGGCGGTGCTCTCCGAGTCGCTGCGGCTCTACCCGCCGGCCTGGATCCTCGGCCGCGAGGTGGTCACCCCCTTCGAGCTCGGCGGCGTGCACATCCCCGCCGGCACCGAGCTCGACTTCTCGCCCTGGCTGCTGCACCGCGATGCCCGCTTCTGGCCCGATCCGCTGGCCTTCCGCCCCGAGCGCTGGCAGAACGGCGAGGCCGAGGCGGCCCCCCGGCATGCCTACTTTCCCTTTGGCGTGGGCAACCGGAGCTGCGTGGGCCAGTCCTTCGCGCGGCTGGAGGCCGGCCTCGCCCTGGCGACCCTCCTGCGCCGCTGGTCGTTCGCGCCGGGCGACCGGGGGCCGGCGGTGCCCAGTCCCGCGATCACCCTTCGTCCAAAAGACGGTCTGTACCTGGAGATCCGTCGACGGGCCTGATCGGAGCCGCTCGCCGGGCGGCGGCCTGTTGTAGGCTGGGCCCCGCGAGGCGCAGATTGAGCAATCTTCGAGCCGTGGCCATGCGTGCAGCCCTTCCCGTGTGCTTGTGGGCGACGGTGGGCGGATCGATCGCCCAGGCCGGCGAGACCGACACCCTCGTGGTGTCGCTGCCCCCGATGAGCTCGGCCCTGCTGAGCCTCCTCGAAGACCGCCTGGAGCGCTTTGACGCCGCCCACGAGGACCTCACCGTGGCGCTGCATGTGGCCCCCCGCAGCGGGGCCGACGACCGGGCGCGCCTCCTCGCGGTGGGCTCGCCGTCGATCGACCTCATCGTCGTCGACAGCAACGAGCTGGCCGCCTACTCCGAGCTGGGCTGGATCGCGCCGATCGACGAGCTGCGGGGCCAGTTGGGCGGGGTGCCGGAGCCCTGGCGGCTCGGCGGCGAGTGGGGCGATCACCTCTACGGCGTGCCGATGGCGCCGGGCCTCGACCTCATCGTCTACCGCAAGGATCTGGTGGAGGCCGCCGGCCTCGCCGCGCCGGCCGATCTCTCCGAGCTGGTCTTCGTCGCCAAGGCCTTGGAGAAGGAGAAGAAGGTGAAGCAGGGGCTCTACATCGAGCCCCAGGTGCTGCCGACCTTCCTGCTGGCCGGCGGCGGGGCGCTGGTGACGAACGGCCGCATGAGCCTCGATGATCCGCGCCACCGCTCGGTGATCGACCTCCTCTTGCAGGCCGCACCCCCGGGGGGCTTCGCCGCGGCGCGCACGGTCAAGGGCTGGTCGAAGAACCGCCCCCGCGGCACCTCGGTGATCGGCGCCCTGCTGGAGGGCGACGAGGTGGGCTTCCTCGCCACCACCGAAGACGCGCTCTTCGCGGCCTTGCGCGACGGGGCCGGCGATCGCATCGGCGTGATGCCGATCCCCGGCCTGGAGCCCGGCAGTCGGGTGGTGCGCGAGCGGGCGCTCTACGCCACCGTTCACGCCTCGTCCTACCACGCCGAGGCCGCCCACCGGCTGCTGCGCTGGCTGCTCACCAACGCCCCGGACCCCCAGAGCCCCTACCTGCCGGTGCGCCGCGACGACCTCGAGGCCGCCGCCCGCGCCTTCCCCGAGGGCTCCGCCGGCCGCGTGGCGGGGCTGATCTCCTTTCTGCAGCCGAGCCCCCGGCCGCGCCGCGCCGATGAGGTCGAGCCGGTGCTGATCGACTGGCTCAGCCGCATCTTCGCCCGCGAGCTGCCGGTCGACGTGGCCCTGGCGCGGGCCAGCAGCGCGCTCTCGGCCTTGTCGACCCCCCTGCCGGCCACCGAGGAGCTGCGCCCGCGCGCCTACCCCCTGATGCCGCCCGGCGAGGGAAGCCCCCAAACCTGGCGCTGGGTGGCGGTGGTCTGGGCCTTCGCCGGGGTGGCCGGCGGCCTGCTCTGGTACTTCCGGCGGCGGCCCCACAGCGCCCTCGCCAGCCTGGGCGGCCAGGTGATCGGCGCCACCGGCCTCTTCGCGCTGGTCTCCCTGGCGACGGTGGGCGGCGTCTTCGTCGACGGCCAGCTCCGCGCCCTGCGATCCGCCCTGCAGGCCGAAGACGAGGCACTGCGGGTCACGCTCGGCGAGAAGGCGCTGGTGAGCGTGCGCCACCTCGCCCTGCGCCTGTCGGCCGTCGACATCAACGACAAGAGCGCGCTGTCGGCCGCGATCGTCGAGGCCCGGATGGACCCGCAGGTGGTCCTGGTGCAGATCATCGGCCTCGACGGCGCGGTCAAGGCCGCCTGGGAGGAGGGGGTCTACCGGGTGGAGGGCCCCGATCAGAGCCTGCTGCGCGTGCAGAGCGGCATCCGGCGGCCCCAGCTTCATCCGATCCCCGGATCGGTGGCCTGCTACAGCGAGCCGGGCCCCAACTGCGCGCTGCTGCGCATGGAGGCGGTGAGCCCGCTGCTCCAGGACGACCGCTTTCGCGGGATGGTGCGGGTGGGCGTCTCGGTGGCCGGCGCGCGGACGGCCCTGCAGGAGACCCTGGCCGATCAGAGCCGGCGCCTCTCGGTGACCGTGGCGGTGACCGCTGCCGTGGGCCTTGTGCTGGTGGGCTTGGGGGCGACCCTGGCGGGGATGCTGGTGCGACGGGCCTTCCCGCGCCGCGACGGCCCTGCTGCCGAGCGCATCCCCGCCGATCCGCCCGAGGAGGTGGCCGCCCTGATCGAGACCCTGCGCCAGCCCGAGGCGCCGCCGCCGCCCCCACCGCCGCCGCCGCTGGCCCCCGCGCCCGAGGCCGCCGCCATCGACGGCCTCGCCGTGCTGGTGGTCGACGTGCTGCGCTTCGGCGAGCTGCTCCGCCAGGCCGACCTGCCCACCCTCCACGAGCGCTTTGGCCGCTACCAGGCGGCGATCCACGCCGTGGCGCAGAGCCATGGCGGCGTCGTGGAGCCTGGCGCCGCCGATCGCGCCCTCATCAGCTTCCGCCCCGGCGAGGGGGCCGAGCCGACCCTGCGGGCCTCCCGGGCCGCCCAGGCCCTGCGCCAGTTCGCGGCCCTGCAGGATCCCGCCTGGCGCGAGTCCGGCGGCCCGGGCCTCACCCTGCACATGGGCATCGCCGTCGGCCGCGCGGTGGTGGGCCCCGTGGGAGGGCTCGCCCGCGTCATCCTCGGCGAGGCGCCGGCCCTCGCAGCCCGGCTCCAGGCCCTCAACCGCACCTATGGCACCGATGTGCTGCTCTCGGGCGAGGCCGCGGTGGGTCTGGGCGCCGACTGCCCGGTGCGCGAGCTCGATCGGGTGCGCGTGCGCGGCAAGGACGACGTGGTGGTGGTGCACGAGCTGCTGCCGCAGCCCGATCCAGTGCCCTCGCCGGTGCGCTACCGCTTCGCCCGGGCCCTGCGCTTTTACCGCGGGCGGCGCTGGTCAGACGCCCTGGAGGCGATGGCCGAGCTGGCGCCCCATGATCCGGCGGCGGCGGCCTTCCTGGTGCGCTGCCAGCGCTATCTCCGCACGCCGCCCCCCGAGAGCTGGGACGGCGTCTACCTGGACGAGCGCTCGGCCTGAGGGCCCCGCCCCGGCCTCAGATGGGCGGCTCTTCGGCGCCCAGCCGGCCCTCGAAGAGGGGCAGCACGGCGGCCTGCTGGAGGGCGGCCCGCGCGGCCGACCAGGTCCAGGGCTCCACCTGGGCCCCCGCCGCGGCCAGGAGCGGGGAGATGCCCATCTCCTTGCAGAGGCGCAGGGCGTGGCGGCGCCGACCGCGGCCCACCGGGAAGCGCAGCAGCACCGTCACCCGCTCTTCGCAGGGGATGAGGTCGGTGAGGCCATGCAGCAGGCCGCCGTCTTCGGGGCTGATCAAGGCCGTGCGCCGCCCCGAGGCGAGGCGGGCCAGCACCAGCTCGCCGACGGTGCGGTTGAAGCCGGGGCGCCGCTCGAGGAAGGGGGGCAGGTCGAGGACGAGGCCGGTGGCCGAGAGCAGCGGCTCGCTCCAGGCCCGTCGGGCAACCGCCTGGGTGGCCTCGTGCAGGGTCTCGCTCCCCGAGAGGGCCAGGGGCTCGCCGCCGACGATCCGGCGGGCCACGGCGCTCTTGCCCACGCCGCTCGGCCCCATCAGGAGCAGCACCCGGCGATCGCGCACCACCCGCGGCAAGGGCCGGCGCCCCAGGTACTCGGCAGAGGTGCCGGAGAGCAGCGCCGGCTCGGCGCTCTCACGCTCGACGGCCCCGCGTGCGGGCGCAGCGGGGTCGGAGGGCGCGGTGGGGGGAGCCGTGGTTCGCATCGAAGTCGCCAGCGTAGGGCCATTGGCGGCGCAGATCAAGCGCCGGGCGCCATCCCGCTGACACCCGGCGGTGCAGGCGGGGGATCGGCCGGCGAACGGGGGCCCGCGTCGTCGACAGAGGGGGCTCGGGGTAGGTCTGGAGGGTCGCCCGATGCAGCGCCCTGGCGGCCGGTCTCCTCTCTGGATGGGCCATGATCCTCGTTCCAGCGGTCCTCTTCTTCGTCGGCGCCCTGGTCTGCGCCGGCCTTGCCGGGGCGGTCTGGCGGCGGGCCCCGGGGCAGCCCTCGGCCTTGGGCCTGGGCCTGGGGACCGCGTCCTACGGCCTCGGCCTCCTCGCGGCGGGGCC
>JBEIQK010001029.1:0-1946 GCA_040376505.1 Alphaproteobacteria bacterium
AACCCCAAGGTCAAGCGCGGCGACAGCGCCCAATCGACGCGGCCGGTCGGCCCGACATGGCCCACCAGGGCGAGCCGGTCGGGGGCGAGGCCGGCGGTCTCAAAGCGCTGCCAGACACCGTCCACGCCGCCCGACAGGCCCAGTCCCGCCGAGAGGCGGCCGAAGTCGGTCAGTCGCAGCAGGCCCAGCTCGGCCCCCAGGCTCTGCTGGGTGATGGCCAGCAGCGCGTTCTCGTCGGTGGTCTGGCTGGCCCGCACCGAGAGCTGGCCGGTGAGCCAGGGGGCGTCGGCCCGCAGGCCCAGGCTCGCCTGCAAGCCCGTCGCCATCGGGCTCGTCAGCGGCGCCTGCAGCCCGCCCCCAGCCGTGAGGGCGAGGCTGGTGTGGGGCGCCGCCGTGTCGCCCCGCCGGGCGGACTGTCCATAGGGCTGGGCGCGCATCGCCGCCATCGACATCGCCGTCGCCTGCCCGGCCCGCACCTCCAGGGGCGCCTCCCAAACCCGATCGGTCTCTCGCCGACGAAGCAGGTAGCGGCCAGCCGGCAGGGCCACCGTGGCGGCGGCGTCGAGCACCAGCTCGGCGATCAGGCGCGTCTCGGCGGCGTCAAAGACGACATAGGTGCCCGCGTCGCGGATCTGAACGGTGCCGGTGTTGCGGGCCCCCTGCAGGGTGGTGAGGGGGATGTCGGCCTGGCCCTGCATGTTGAAGGCGAAGCTGGGGTGCTGCACCACGGCGGCCCGGCTGGTGGCCGCCAGGGTGCGGGCGTAGGTGTAGCGGTAGGCCTCGTCGAGGGTGACGCGGTGGTCGCCCGAGGCGTCGGCCGCCCCCGAGAGTCCGGCCACGAGGTGGTGCGTGAACACACCGCCGCGCAGCCGATCGGACTCCTGGGCGTCTTCGCCGGCGGCGCTGGCGGTGAAGACCGCGATGCCCTCGGCGCCGAGCGTGTCGGGCACCTTGATCTCGAAGGCGGGCACCTGGGCGCCGCCGCGCAGGCGCAGCAGCTCGCCGGACTGACAGGCGTCCACCACGAGCAGGCGCAGATCGGCCGGCATCTCGCGCACCCGGCCCAGCAGCTCGGAGAGCGGCAGCTCCGTGCCCGCGAGGTGCAGGGCGTCGGCGTCGGCGTGTCCAGCAAAGTAGACAAAGACCAGCGAGGCGTCTCCCGCCTGGGTCTCGCGGGCCACCCGGGCGCTCACCCGCTGCAGGGCGAGGCGCAGCTCGTCGGCGTCGCTGCCTTGAAGCAAGACGAGGTCTTCAGACCGCACCCCGCCCAGGCTGCGCAGCACCTCGGCGATGCGCTGGGCGTCGGACTCGGCGAAGCGCAGGGGCTGCTCGGGGCCCACGCCGACATTGGAGCCCACCACCACGGCGTAGCGCCGCTCGGCCGCCTGGGCCGACAGGCCCAGCCACAGGAGGGGGAGCAGGGTCATGGCGCGGCGGGCTTGGACAGACGCAGGCTGTCTTCAACGCAGCCCGCCGGTGCCGGGCCCCCCGATGCGAGGTGGCCCCGGGCTTGCTCCCAGCGCAGAGGGCCTGCGCAGAGCAAGGCCGTGAGCCGCTCTTCACCCGGTTGGGCGTCGATCTGGATGGCCACATCCAAGGTGACCGCCTCGGCGGCGGGGCCCACCACGGCGGCGTCGGGGGCCGGTCCGGCGGGCCAGGCCGGGTAGATCTGTCCTGCCTGATCTCGACCGAGCACCAGCAGGTGCCCGCCCTCGGCGTGGCGCACCCGAAAGCCGAGCCGATCCCCCGCCTGAACGGTGTCGCCATCGCCCAGTCGTCGCGCCGTTTCGCCCTCCTGCTTGTAGACCTCGAGCGAGAGGGCGGCGCCGCGCGGGCGCATCACCTCGGCCGGCTCGGCGTCGATCGGCGGCGCGGGCCACAAGGTCCAGCTCAGCAGCAGCGCCGCGGCGAGGCTGGCCAGGCCTACTGCCCAGGTGGGCAGACGG
>JBEIQK010001079.1:0-1781 GCA_040376505.1 Alphaproteobacteria bacterium
GGCCTCGGTGGCGCAGGCGGCGAGCCGCTCTTCGAGCCAGTCTCGGCGGGTGGAGAAGATGTAGCGCACATTGTCGCCGTCGCCGATGACGAAGGCGACGTAGGTCTGTGTCGGGTCGTAGGTGAGCGATTGGGCGGGTGTGCGGGCGAGCTCCGCCGGGTCGTCGAGCTTGGGGCGACGGGTGTCGAAGAAGGAGAGGTTGGTGGTGCGGGTGGGGATGGCGCCCATGTTGGCGGCGTCGAGGCAGCGGGTCTGGGCCTCGTAGACATAGCCGCCGGCCAGCCAGGAGTCGTTGTAGCCGTAGACGCCGATCGGCGTCTCCCAGCCGCTCTCGGCGACGATCTGGCTCAGCAGCGCTCTCTCGGGGTGGCCTTCGATGCAGCCATTGATCAGGAAGGTGACGAAGAGCCGCCGCGCAAAGACCAGATCGATCAGCGCGACGGGCATGTCGTCGATGATCGCGGGGTTGGACAGATCCTCGGGCTGGCGGTCGTAGCCGGGATTGAGCATCGCAAGCCCGGTCGTGCGCGAGAGGAAGTCGGCGCGGACGCGGTCGGCGGCCTCTTCGGGGCTGGCGTCGGGCGCGAAGACGGCGGTGGCGTCCCACTTGGGGGAGGGGCAGGCGGCGATCGAGGCGGTCGACAGGGGCGGCAGGCCCTGGGCAGCGGCGGCGGTGAGGATGGACGGCAGCAGGGCCTGCTGGCTGTCGTAGTCGTAGCGGGCGCAGCCGCCGAATTCGGCGACGCAGGCGCTGAGGAAGTCGGCGGCGGCGACGGTCTCGGCGGGGGAGAGGCTGAGCGCCGTGAGCCACTCCTCGTCGCGCAGCACCGCGCCATCGATGCTGGGCTGGGGCACGTCGGCGTCGGTCTGAACAAAGACCGAGCCCCCGAGCTGGCGGTTGTAGAGGCCGGCGCAGGCGTGAACCGCGAGCTGGTCGGGCACCGTGATGCTGGCGTCGACCCGCACGGCGCGGAACTCGGTGGCGTAGGTTGGGCCGGGGGTGCTGTCGGGGGCGGGGGCCTTGTCGTCGCCGCAGGCGAGGAGCAGGATCGCCAGGGCCGCGAGGGGGCGGGCGCGAAGCGGCGGGTGGGTGGGCATGGGGATCCTGGGTGGCGGGAGATGCGGAAGTATAGCGAGGGGGCCAGGGGCGCGGGGATGGGACCATGCGGGGCGCCGCGGGGTGGAGCTTTTGAGCTATCGTCCTTCGGACGTGCCGCTGCGGTGCGCGCAGTCGCCGCGACGGGTGGCGGGCTGGTGGGTGGCCGTCCGTTGTTGAGGAGGGTGGAATTCCGAGGGGCTGACAGGGCTGTGTCCGGGCGCGTGAACGGATAGGGCGCGGGGTGAGGGGGTGGTCCGATAGTTGAAGTTGCTCCGGTTGGGTGAACAGGCGCAAACGAAAGGAGTGCAAGCCGCGGTCTCTCACCGGGAATGCCCTGGGCCCCAGGGTGCCTAACCGGCGCGTCACCTGGCCCAGACCGGCTCCTGGCCCAATCAGGCCCTTTCACCGGCGCCCTCGGCGCCGCGGATCAAGGCCATTAGCTCCGGCTGCCCGCCGAGGAAGCTCCCCGGCGATAGCCGCACGAGCGGCGCGTAGCCCTCCAGCCGATCGTTCATGGCCTCGGACTGCTGGTTGTCGGCCATGCGTCCGGCGAGGCGCAGGTGCGCCAGGTATTGTCCCCGCTCGATCCCGTAGTAGGCGCTGACGAGCCAGGGCGGATCGAGCAGGCTGGTGACCACCAACGGGTGCGCACCGCCGGCCATCGCCGCGATGAAGGGCGCGA
>JBEIQK010000641.1:0-3934 GCA_040376505.1 Alphaproteobacteria bacterium
GCCCCAACGAAAAAACCCGCCCTGGCCGTGTGTCAGCAGTTCCGGACCCCCTACTCTCGTAGGTGGGTCTCCGGTGTCCCTTGCGCCTGGGTTCCCCTCGCGAAGAGAGGCATCCCATCATCAAGAGAGGGTGGAGTCCCTGGGTCAGGACACGGGGTCCAGAGCGCTGACGAATCACGCACCGGGCAGGCTCGACGAGGGTAGCCCGGCCGCGGGCGAGATCAACCAACAAGTTGATGGTGCCGATGATTCTTTGACAGTGCAGTCCCGTGGCTCATCGCTGTCACCATAATTACGCAGCGAAGCGTTGAGGTTTTTCGAATGCCGCGGGGCACCGTAGGGTGCAAGCGGCGAATTTCGCGGTGCCCTTCCTTCCTCCGCAGCCACTGCGCTGTCTGATCGAGGTCTCCATGCTTACCTGTATCGGTGCTTTCCTTCTCCTCGCCGGCGTCCTGGGCGTTGTGGGCTTCCTGATGCAGAAGCACAAGTCGGGTCGCCTCGGCAACACCCCCTTCGTCCCCACCGGCGACGCGGCCAGCAAGGGCGACACCGTCTCGGGCCCCAAGAAGGAGATCTCGGTCGAAGGTGTGGTCTCCACGCCGCAGAAGCAGCTCTCGCCGGTCACCAAGACCGAGTGCCTCTACTTCGAGATCAAGGTCAACGCGAAGTGGAAGGTGGGTGACAACACCCGCACCGTCAACCTCCGCGACGAGAAGGTCGCCAGCCAGATCTTCCTCGATGACGGCTCGGGCAAGATCGAGGTCGACCTGTCGAAGGGCGGCACCTTCGACCTCAAGAAGACCTTCGACAAGACCAAGGGCCGCGGCCTCATCGCCGCCGTCACCGACAAGCCCATCGAGTTCGGCGACCACGGCTTCGGCATCTACCCGGGCGGCAAGTACGGCGGCGTGATGGTCCCCGACACCGCCGACATCGAAGTGGTCGAGCAGTGCCTGCTCCCCAGCGAGAAGCTCTACGCGGTCGGCAAGTTCGAAGGCGGCAAGATCATCCCGCCGAGCTGGGTCTCCCTCATCGTCTCCGCCAAGAGCCGTGAAGAGACCCTCGCCGACACCCTGAAGACCATGCAGCGGGCCAAGATGGTCGGCATGATCGCCTCGCCGGTGGGCATCGTCTTCCTGATCCTCGGCGCCATCTTTGGCGGCCCCAGCACCGACAAGCCCAAGACCGACAAGCCCGCGATCGAAGAGAAGGCGGGCGAAGAGAAGCCGGCTGGCAACAAGCCCGCGGGCGACGAGAAGCCGGCCAAGAAGGAAGCTCCCCCCGAGGGCGGCGCCAGCTCCGAGAAGGCCGCTCCCCCGGCCGAGGCGGCTCCCCCGGCCGAGGCGGCTCCCCCCGCGTCGGGCGGCAGCGGCGGCGGCTCCAAGTCTTCGGGCGGCGGCTCCAAGTCTTCGGGCGGCGGCGGCAGCAAGTCCGGCGGCAAGGCGGCCAAGGGCGGCAAGGCCAAGGGCGGCTGATCACCGCTTTGGTGTGTCAGAGGCGGCCGGGGTCATCCCCGGCCGTGCTCGCTTTGGGGCAAACGAATTTGCTGATCGGGCTCGCTTCCCGTACACTGGCGAGGTCCCCGCTTCCCGGAGGGCTCATGCCCCCGTCTGCCCCCTGTCGTACGGCGCCGTCATCGCTCTTCGTCCTCGGGCTGCTGGCTGCCGCCTGCTCCTCGGACAAGACCGTCGCGGTGCTGGCCCAGCCGCCCAATGTGACCATCGAGAGCCCGGCGGAGGGCAGCTCGGTCTACGAGAACGTCGACATCGAGTTCCGCGCCAAGGCGATCACCAAAGATGGCGACGGCAACGAGGCCTTGGTGGCGAGTTGGGTGGCCAACGACGTCAGCATGTGCACCAACCAGCCGGTCAACGTGGATGGCTCCACCACCTGCCTGTACGCCTTCGACCAGAAGGGCGAGGCGCAGGTGGAGGTCACGGTCTCCACGCCGGGGGGCGACACCGCCAAGGCGGTGGTCACCCTCAATGTCGTCGACAACTCGGCGCCCACCATCGACATCCTGAGCCCGGCGGATGGCGAGCGCTACGCGGTTGAAGAGCTGATCATCTTCAACGCCATGGTCGCCGACACCGAAGAAGACCCCCAGGACCTCGTGGTCTCGGTCAACTCCTCGCTCGACGGCGATCTCGAGCTCGGCGGCACGCCGGCCTCTTCGGGCGACTACTCGGCGGGCGGCTACCTCAGCGCCGGCACCCACCTCATCACCATGCGGGTGGAAGACGCCAGCGGCGAGAACGACCAGGAGGCCATCACCGTCGTCATCTACGAGCATGGCCCGCCCACGATCGAGACGGTGGGCATCGTGCCGAGCCCGCCCTTCACCGAAGACACGCTTTCGGCCGACCCCCAGGGCTGGAGCGATCCCGACAGCTCGGCGGAGAAGTACTACTACCGCTGGTTCAAGATGGACAGCACGGGCGCCATGGTCGAGGACACGACCGAGGCCACCAGCACCTACCCGGCGGCCAAGACCACCAAGCACGACCTCATCCAGGTCGAGGTGACCCCCTACAACGACTACGGCGAGGGTGCGTCCCGCACCTCGGCCTCGGTGGAGATCCTGAACTCGCCGCCCGAAGCGCCCGAGGTCACCATCACGCCGTCGAGCCCCGAGCCCGACGACAACCTCTACTGCGCCATCGTCACCCCCTCCTTCGACGCCGACGGCGACCCAGTCACCTACCGCTACACCTGGAACCGCAACGGCGCGCCCACCACCCAGACCACCAACGTCGTGACCGCCGACGCGGTGGAGCATGGCGACACCTGGGACTGCTTCGTCACCCCCAATGACGGCGAAGACGATGGCGATGTCGGCTCGGCCAGCACCTCCACCTACGACGTCACCTCGCCTGGCGCCCCGGCGATCGACCGGCCGAATGGCTACCGCAACGAGACCTCGGTGACGCTCACCGGCACCTGCGAGGCCGGCTGCGCGCTCACCTTCTACTGCGGCGACTCGTCCACCACCTGGACCTTGACCGACACCTGCGACGCCACCGGGACCTTCGAGTACACCGACAGCACCCACCTGAGCCGGGGCGACACGGCCTGGTGCTACGCCGACTGTGTCGACGCGGCGGGCAACGCCAGCGTCTACAGCAACACGGTCACCACCGAGGTCTGCGACCCCTACGATCCCTACGAGGACAGCGCCGGCTACGGCGACTCCGGCGCCAACCCGGTCGACGCCTTCTCGGTGCTGCCCGACACTGGCACCTCCACCATCGTGATCGAGGCCAACATCCTCTCCGACGACCTCGCCGGCGACTGGTACGTCATCAGCACCAGCGACGATGTGGCCAGCGACCGCACGATGGGCATCAACTACTACAACTTCGAAGTCGCGATGGTCGACGGCAGCAGCGACTACAACATGTATGTCTACAAAGACACCTACGATCCCACCGATCTGGAGTGTCCCACCGCGGGCGCCTACACCGAGTACAGCGACTTCGCCCAGGACCGCGGCGACAGCGTTCACGCGGTGCCCAGCGACACCCGCTCTTGCGGCACGGGCTCCTCGGTCTTGAACGACTGCGAAGACCTCAGCCACGACTACTACATCTACATCTCGCGGAAGTCGTCGACCGTCTCCTCCTGCCAGGCCTACCGCCTGGAAATCACGAACGGGGTGTGGTGATGCAGTCCCGCCGAGACCTCCTTCACACCTTCGGCCTCGCCGCCGCCGCGGGCGCCGTGGCCTCGGGCACCGCCGCCGCCAGCGTCGCCGCGGCCCCCGTGGGCTTCGCGGCCGCCGCACACCGTCAGTCGCTGCAGGCCCTCGCCGCCGGCGCCAACGCGCAGAGCGCGCCCTGGTGGCTCTTTGCCCCCTTGCAGGCCGGCGCCTCGGTGGGGCTGGGCTGGCGCATCGTCGACCTCAGCCCGATTGAGCGCGGCGCCGCCATCCTCA
>JBEIQK010000170.1:0-10061 GCA_040376505.1 Alphaproteobacteria bacterium
CGACCCCCTCGACCGCGAGGCCCTGCGCCTCTGCGCCCTCGCCACCACCAGCCCCGACGCCCGGGTCTGGCCGCTCAAGCTCAGTCGCCTGCTCGCCAGCGCCGGCGAGCCAGTGGCCGGCTACATCGGCGCTCAGTTGCTCAACTCGAGCCGCCTGATGGGCCCTGGGGTCGGCCGGGGCTGCGCCGAGGCCCTCTGTTTTGTCGCCGATCGGGAGGAGGCCCTGGGCCTGGAGGGGGCCCTGCTGGCCTGGAAGGAGCGTTCGGGCGGCCGGATGATGGGCTTTGGCGTGCCCCTGCGCCCCACCGACGAGCGCCTGCGGGCCCTTTGGGGCTGGGTGGAGGCGAGCCCCCTGTCGGCGCGCCCCTGGTGGCAGCGGGGCCTGCGCGTGGCCGAGGTGGGCCGCCGGGTCTTTGGCGCCGAGCCCAACATCGCCCTCGGCCTCGCAGCCCTGATGCTCGACGCCGGCCTGCCGGCCGACCGCTGCGGCCTCGCCATCGGACTGTTCACCGGCCCGGCCTTCCTGGCCCACGCCATCGAAGCCGCCGCCACCGACGGCGCCCTGCGCGAGCTGTCCAGCGCGTGGATCGACGATCGCTGCGCCCACGCCCGCGCCCGCGGTGAGGCCCTCCGGGATCCCCCACCGCCGGCCTTTCGCCGCGCGCCGCCGCCCTGGGGCGCGGGGCTCGACGGAGCGGGCCCGGGCGCGCCGACTCCAGGGGGTGGGGCCTCTGCTGCCCGCAGCCCATGACCGTCCTCGGCGGTCGCGGAGCGGGGCTGCATGGGGTGGCGACGGGACGTTCCTGCCGCAGGCCAGTCTTTCGTGGTTCACCGAGTACGCCAGCACGGCCTCCAGCGGGCGCTGGGAGAATTAGCCAGGGGCGCCCTGGTTGGAGCCCCCGATGCCTGTGCCTGTCCTCTGTCACTACCGCCCCAAGCCCGGCGCCGAGGCCGCCCTGGAGGCCCTGGTCGCCCGCCACACCCCCACCCTGCAGGCCCTCGGCCTCGCCAGCCCCCGGGCCCCCTGGGTGATGCGGGCCGCCGACGGCGCCATCGTCGAGCTCTTCGCCTGGGCCAGCCCCGAAGCAGCCGGCGCGGCCCACCAGCACCCCGCCGTGCAGGCCCTCTGGGGCCAGTTCGCCGAGGTCTGCACCTTTGAGCCCCTGGCCGCCCTGCCCGAGGCGGCCCGGCCCTTCGCCCACCTCGCCAACCTGGAGCGCCCCGACCCCTTCGCCGCCGAGGGCTGCGCCGAGGTTTGGCTCGCCGCCGCCGGCGGGCAGCGGGTGGTGCGCGCCGCCCTGGCCACCCCCGCCGGGGCTGGACCCTGGCCCGCCGTGATCGTGCTGCACGAGTGGTGGGGCCTCAACGCCGACATGCGCCGCACCGCCCGCCGCCTCGCCGACGAAGGCTACCTCGCCCTGGCCCTCGACCTCTACGACGCCGAGCCCACCGAAGACGCCGGCCTCGCCTGGGAGCGCAGCAACGCGATGACCACGGCGGCCTCGCTGGAGTCGGTGCGCGGGGCCTTGGACTTCTTGCGGGCGCGCCCCGACTGCACCGGCCGGGTCGGCGTCACCGGCTTCTGCCTGGGCGGCGGCCAGAGCCTCGCCGCGGCGGCGCAGGTCGACGGCCTCGCCGCGGCGGCCCCCTTTTACGGCCTCTGCCGGCCCGACTTCGCCACCTGGGAGCGCGTGACCTGCCCGATCGAGGGCCACTACGCGATCCGCGACGGCGCGGTCGGGCCCGACCGGGTGGAGCCCGTCTTCGCCGCGATGCGGCAGGCCGGCGTGGAGGCCACCCTGCACTGGTATGCGGCCGGCCACGCCTTCATGCGCGCCGGCGATCCGAAGGCCTATGACGCAGCCAGCGCCGCCCTGGCCTGGGAGCGCCTGCTCGCCTTCTTCGCGCGCTGCCTGCGCTAAGGCTGCGCGGCGGTCCAGCTCCCCGACAGGGGGCCCAACGTCCAACTGCCGCCGGCCGGCTCCTCCAGCAGGCCCTCGATGCGGCCCACCTCGCCGCCTTCGGGGCCCACGAGGGCGAGGTCGAGCACGGGCATCCCGCAGTCGAGGTCGCCCTCGGCTGTGTAATCGCCGCCCTCGGTGTGCAGGCTCACCTGCACCTCCAGGGCGCCTTTGGCGTCGTCGGCGGTGAAGACCACGAAGCCATCGGCATCACCGGAGAGGGGCCCCTGCCAGACCCCGGCGTTGGGGCAGGTGCAGGCAGGCAGGAGGGCGAGGGTGAGGAGTCCAGTGCGCACAGGCGGCTCCGCGGGCGGGCGCCCCTGCTACCCCACCGCGGCGGCGATCGGCGAGGAGCCGCGATCGAGTCGGAATTGCGTTGGCGCCCCCCGGGGGTTGGTGTGGTATCCTGATGCCATGCTGCTGCCACACCCGCGCCTGCTCCCGCTCGCCTTGCCCCTGCTCCTCGCCTGCGCTGACGAAAAGTCGGGCGATCCGGGTGGCATCGATCCGGGGCTCGACACCAGCCCGGACGTCGATGACACCGGCGACGACGATCCCATCGTCGATGAGCCCGACTGCGCCGAGGCCGAGGCCCGCCTGGGCTACCCGGCCTGCGAGCCGCGCATCCCCGACGCCGAGACCTTCGAGGCGGTGACCCTGCCGGCGGGTACGGTCGATCAGATCCGGGTGGGCAAGTACCTCGTGCCGGCCGTGGCCGACGCCCGGGTGCCGCCGGTCTTCCTCTACGTCAACGCCTTCCCGCTGCACTACGAGTTCCTCACCACCGCCTTCCCCGATGAATTCACCGGGCTCACGGTGGCCGAGTACGAGGCGCTGGTGCTGAACCCGGGCACCCGTGAGTTCTACGGCGGCACCTTTTCGCTCTACCTGTCGAGCGACGGCCCCTTCTACGGCTTCACCGTCTGGGACAACCCGGCCGACACCAGCACCACGGTCACCCAGGCCGACGTGACGGCGGCCTACACCACGCTGCAAGAGCGCTTCAACCTCGACACCCTGGCCTGGGTGCCCTATAGCGCCGCCCAGGCCGCCGCGGCCGAGACCTGGGTGGGCACGCCCTTCGACATCATCGGCGTGGGCAGCGACATCGAGTACGAGGCCTACAACCCGGCGGTGGGCTACGGCTCGCTGCGTCTGTACGATCTGGCCGACTTCACCGACGCCAGCCTCGCCGGCGAGTTCAGCTACCAGGACATCGTCGTCATCGACATGGCGCCCAGCGACATCGAGCGGGTGGTGAGCGGCATCGTCACCGGCACCCGCCAGGGTGATCTGTCCCACTTGAACGTTCGCAGCCTCGCCCGCGGCACCCCCAACTGCTTCGTCAAGGATCCGCTCACCAAGCTGGCCGACTGGGCCGACAAGCTGGTGCGCTTCGAGTGCGGCGAAGAGAGCTACACCATCGAAGAGGCCACCCCCGAACAGGCCACCGCCTTCTGGGACGCCCTGCGCCCCGACCCCGTCGTCGTCTGTGATCCCGACGCGGTCACCCGCACCTTCCCCGGCCTCTTCGAGCTGCCCACCGACTCGCCCACCCAGCGGGCCAACAATGTCTGCACCTATGGCAGCAAGGGCAGCAACCTCGCCGCCCTCTACCAGCGCATCGACCCCGTCTACCAGCTCGACGGCTTCCTGCTGCCGATGAGCTACTACCTGGACTTCGTCAACACCGGCACCTGGACGGTCGACCTCGGCAGCGGCGAGGGCACCTACACCTTCCAGGAGACCCTCGACGCCTGGATCGCCGACCCCGAGTTCCAGACCGACGGCGGCCTTCGCAGCAGCCGGCTCCTCGCCCTTCAGTCGGCCATGCACGCCGCCCCGGTCGACGACGCCCTGATCGCCGCCCTCGGCGACCGGATCCTCGAGGTCTTCGGCTCCGACACGGTGATGGTGCGCCTGCGCTCCTCCTCCAACGCCGAGGACTCGCTCGGCTTCTCCGGCGCCGGGCTCTACGACAGCTCCAGCGTCTGTCTGGCCGATGAGCTCGACGGCGACAGCGTGGGCCCCAGCCGCTGCGACCCCGACAAGGACGACGAGCGCACCATCCGCGACGGCATCCGCGAGACCTGGGCCAGCCTGTGGAACAACCGGGCCTGGGAGGAGCGCGCCTGGTACGGCGTCGACCCCAGCAAGGTGGCGATGGGCATCCTGGTCAACACCCGGTCGAACGATGAGCAGGCCAACGCCGTGGCCTTCTCGGGCAACCCCACCGACATCAGCGATGGCCGCTACCTGATCAACGCCCAGGAGGGCGAGCTGGAGGTGGTCTCGGCCGATCCGGGCGTGACGCCCGAGCGCCTTCTGGTGACGGTGGTCGATGGCGAGGTCACCGACGTCGACCGCCTGAGCGAGTCCTCTGAGGTGCCGGCGGGGGAGGTGGTCCTCGATGAGGTCGAGCTGGCCGAGCTGGCCGCCGTGCTCTTTGAAGCCAGCCTCGTCTTTCCCCAGGACGACACGGTGCCCGAGGGCCACGACGTCATCTGGGACACCGAGTGGAAGGTCGACACCGATGGCCAGGTGAAGATCAAGCAGATCCGCCCCTACCTCCGCTGAGAACCCCGCCATGAAGCCCCTCCTCGCTCCCTCCTTGCTCCTCCTCCTCCTCGCCTGCGGCGGCAAAGGCGAGGACAGCGGGTCTTCGACCGAGTCCGACGCCGACACGGACGCCGACAGCGACACCGACGCCGACAGCGACGCCGACGCCGATAGTGACGCCGACGCCGACGCCGATTCCGACGCAGACAGTGACGCCGACGCCGACCTCTGGCCCGAGTGCCCCGGCGCCGACGCCTACATCGGCGACAGCGCCTGGACCGGCCTCGTCACCGTCACCGGTGAGGCCCTGTACTGCGCCAGCTTCAATGAATTCCGCTCGCTCGAGCAGGAGGTCGAGGCCAAGGCCCTGCTGCGCCTGGTGCCCGGCAGCTACCCCGTGCCCGCCGAGTCCGGCGAGTACAGCCTCGGCTTTCCGGCCTGTCTGCGCACCGGCCCCGAGACCCCTGGCCCGGCGATGAACGGCGCCGGCAGCGGCTACGCCTCGGTCACCGATCTGGGCAGCTCGCTCTACGGCTACTACAGCGGCAACCAGCCGATGACCGAAGGCATGGTGCTGGAGCACACCCTGTCGATCGTCGGCGACGAGAGCCTGGAGCCCCTCACCCTAAACGGTCTCTCGCCCGACGCCACCACCGGGGCCGGCGCCAGCTTCGTGCTCTATGAAGACGGTGGCGCCCCCTACGACACGATGGCGCGGGTCTTTACCGCCTGCCTGGAGCCCTCCTGGACCTACGAGACCCACACAGTGGTCTTTGAGGGCGGCGAGGTCACCTTCGAGCTGTACCTGGGCGTGAACCTCGTCGCCACCGCGCCGGGCGCCTTCGTCAAGGCCAGCGGCACCCTTGACGGCGTGGCCTTCGAGGAGACCGACTACTTCCAGCTCTACTACCGCCCCGATCACCACCACTTCGGCCGTCACTTCGCCCTGCGCTTTGACAGCCCGATCGGCGCCGCCTGCGCCCTGCGGGTGGAGGGCGTGGTGCCCTATACCGCCGATCCCCCCGCCGCGACGATCTCGCTGGCGGACTGCGACCTCTCGGTGCTTGAGAGCCGCAGCTACCTGAGCCAGTCGATGACCACGGGAGGCTGAGATGCGCGCCTTTTTCCTCTTCGCTCTGCTTGGCGCCTGTGGCGAGAAGGCCGTGCCCACCGGCCCCGAAGACGCCGATGGCGACGGTGTGACCGCGGAGACCGACTGCGACGACGACAACCCCGACGTCTCGCCCGATGCGGTGGAGTCCTGCGACGAGCTGGACAACAACTGCAACGGCTCGATCGACGAAGGCGTTAAGGTCGAACAGTGGATCGACGCCGACGGCGACGGCTTTGGCGCCCGGGGGGCCTATGTCTGGGCCTGTACGCCGCCGGCCGGCTACTCGGCCACCTCCGACGACTGTGATGACCTCGACCCCACCCAGCACCCCGGCGCCGACGAGGCCTGCAACGGCGTAGACGACGACTGCGACGGCGTGGCCGACAACTCCATCTCCACGGTGATGTACACCGACGCCGATGGCGACGGCTATGGCGACCCGGCGACGGCGGCTGACGTCTGTGTTCCGCGCGACGACCAGGTGAGCAATGGCATCGACTGCGACGACAGCGATCCCAGCGCCAACCCGGCCGCCGAGGAGACCTGCGGCGACGGCGACGACCACGACTGCGACGGCTACATCGACATCGCCGCCGCCGAGACCATCTGGTACAGCGACGAAGACGGCGATGGATACGGCCACCCCTCGATCCAGGAGACCTCCTGCGACCCGCCCCCGGGGTGGGTGGCGATCGGCGGCGACTGCCGGCCCGATGACGGGATCAGTCACCCCGGCGCCGAGGACATCTGCGACGGGCTCGACAATGACTGCGATGGCCGGGAAGACGAAGACTTCGACATCGACGGCGATGGCTTTGACGCCGAGGGCTGCGGCGGCACCGACTGTGATGACTCCGACCCCGACGTGAGCCCGGTCTCGGTGGAGATCTGCGACGACGACATCGACAATGACTGCGATGGTCGCGACCTCTTCTGCGGCTACGACACGGCCTACACCACCAGCGCCGCCGACGCCCGCTGGACCGCCGGCGGCAGCAACTATGACGCAGGGCGCCTGATTGACGTGGGCGAGATGGACGGTGACCCTGGGGTGGAGGTGGTGGTGGCCACCCTCTACGCCAGCTCCTACAACGGCGGCGGCTACATCATGCCCACCGCCACCACCGGCTCGGCCTCGATGGAGACGGTGGGCTACCGAATCAACAGTAGCTACGACAGCTACGGCGCCGGCCGCTCGGTCGGCGTGGCCGACGCGGATGGCGATGGCTACGAAGACGTCATCTTCGGCAGCCCCTGGGCCAGCAACCCCGGCGTGCGCATCCTCTTTTCGCCCACCACCGCCGACATGAACCTGTCCGCCGCCGACGTCACCCTGCTGGGCTCGTCGGGCTCCTACTTCGGCCATGGCTCTGACCTCGGCGACATCAACGGCGACGGCGTGGCCGACGCGGTGGTCGGCGCCTACTACACCCTGGGCGGGCGCGGCTCTGTCTATGTGAAGTACGGCCCGCTCACCGCCGGCAGCTCCTCGCTGGTCACCGGCGCCGATGCCCAGATCGACGGCACCCTGTCGAGCGGCTACCTCGGCCGCACCCTGCGCGCCGGCGCGGACTTCAACGGCGACGGCATCGGTGATGTCGTGGTGCCAGCGGTCTACGCCTCGGCCACGGGCTCGGGCTCGGGCACGGCCTACCTGCTCTACGGCCCGCTCTCGGGCAGCACCACCATGTCGAGCGCCGACGTCACCATCAACGGCGAGGCGGGCGGCGACTACACGGGCTTTACCAACAGCGTGGGCGACGTCAACGGCGACGGCGTCATGGACGCCGTGCTGGGCTCCTTAAGCAGCAAGAGCGCGCCCTCGGGGGGCTCGGTCTTCGTGATCTTCGGCCCGCCCTCGGCGGCGACGATGACGACGGGCTCGTCGGACGTGATCATCCGCGGCACCACTGCGGGCGGCCTGCTCTCGAGCGGTCTGTTCAGCAATGACATCGACGGCGACGGCAACTACGACATCCTGGCCGGCGAGACCGGCGGACATGGCGGCAAGGGCGGGGCCTACCTCTTCTTCGGGCCGCTCTCGGGCACGATCACCACCGCCGACGCCTACTCCAACATCTCCGGCCACGCCTCGGGGATGATCGGCGACGGCGCCGCCATCGGCGACATCGACGGCGACAGCTTTGGCGACCTGCTCATCGGCAGCACCTCCGACGGCAGCGCGGGCTACAGCGGGGTCTACATCTTCTACCCCTCCTTCTGATCGCGCCCCCTGTCGGCGGACCGTCGACAGGGGGGGTGACAGCGGTCGGCGTCCGTCGGCAGAAGTCGCTGATCTTCCATTGGCACGATCCCTGCATAGAGCCCCACCGAGCCCGACAGCCCCGCAGGGGGCGCTCTCCCGGGCGGTGCGGAGTGGGTCATGTTCAAGGTTCAGCTGGCGGCGAGCGTGTGGATGATGGTGGCGGTGGGCTGCGCTTCTTCGCAGGGCGGCGGCGAGGAGAAGGGGGGGAGCGAGGAGAAGGGAGTGAGCGAGGAGGAGACCGAGCCTGTCGACCCCGCCGAGGCGGACACGGAGCCGCTGGACACCGACGGCGACGGCCTCTCCGATGAAGACGAGGCCATCGCCCGCACCGACAGCCAGAACCCCGACACCGACGGCGACGGCTTGGAGGATGGCGACGAGGTGTACACCCTGGGCACCGACCCCACCGAGGCGGACACCGACGACGACGGCCTCTCCGACGGCCACGAGGTCGAGGAGAGCGGCACCGACCCGCTGGTGCCCGACACCGACGGCGACGGCCTCTCCGACGGCCACGAGGTCGAGCGCAGCGGCTCCGACCCGCTGGTGACGGACACCGACGGCGACCACCTGAGCGACGGCGAAGAGGTCGAGTTTGGCTCCGACCCGGTGGCCAAGGACAGCGATGACGACGGCTACAGCGACTGGAGCGAGGAGCGCGATGGCAGCGACCCCAACAGCGGCCTGTCGATGCCGCGCAAGGCGGCCGCCGATGAGTGGGTGCCCTGCTTCAGCCTGACGATGGCGACCGGCAACCACCTGCCGCCTGCCCTGTACCCCGAGGGCACCTATGTGGACGGCGAGGGGGGCCCCGAGTGCGTCTGCGCGCTCTATGTCGTGAGCCCGGTCGAGGTGACGGTGGGCGGCGTGTCGGTGCAGGCCAGGTTGGGTGACTTTGGCGGCGACGACTGGGCGGTGAGCCGTCTCCCGGCTGCCGTCTCGCTGGAGGTGCCCTGGGCCGCCGAGGCCGGCCTGGACGCCGAGATCGACTCGGAGACCGCCTTCAGCTCCGCGACCAGCCGCACGGGCGAGCGCCTCCCCCACTGGGTGGCCTTTAGCGACGCGATGGAGTCCTTCGACGTCGTGAAGAGCGAAGGCCCCATCGACATCGCGGGCACCTACAAGGTCTACATCTCGATGGTGAGCACCGCGGGGGAGGACGCCTGGACCTGCCCCACCATCCGCTCCGGCGCCCCGGTGGGCACCGACGACCTCAACTATGGCGTCTTCATGCGCCTCGAGAGCGCCGCCGAGTAGGCAGACAGGGCCCGTCTGGCGCGTTAGCCGCGCCGGGCGGGCCGGGGCTCGCCCCGAGGTGTGGATGAAGGCCTTCCGGTTGATGAATGTTCGGGGCTTTGCCGACACCGGCTGGATCAATCTCAAGCCCCTGACCTTGTTGACCGGCTGGGCTGGCTCATGGATGCGGGCCACTGAGTTTGACGAAGAAGGCATCCTCACCGGGGCCTGCGCCACCCGGCGCGTGCGGCTCTCCTGATGCCTCTGTTCAGGTGGTGGCCCCGATGAGCGCCCTCTGCCTCCTCGTGCCGGCCAGCCCCCAGCGGCGGCAGGCCCCGCCCGAAGACAGCCCGCTCGGCCGCGCCGCCCTCCTCCTCCACGGGGAGGGCGTCTGCGTGGTGCTCGGCGATGCCATCGCCCAGGGGCGGATGGTGGGGGTGGTTGCGCGGCCCGGGCGCTGGGAGCCCGTCGATGCGGCGCTGATCGGGGTTCACGACCGATTTCCTTCCCAGGGGCAGGCGGCGGCCTGGCGGGCGGCCCAGGCCGGCGCGGCGGGCCTGCCCTGGGCGAACCCGCCGCACCTGATGGAGCTGTGCCGCGACAAGCTGCGGGCCCAGCAGGTCCTCGATGAAGGCGGGGCGCTGTGCCCGCCCGTAGAGGCCGACCCGGCCGCCTTCGCCGACCGCCTCGCGGAGTGGGGGCTGGGCTTTCTCAAGCCACGGTATGGGGCGCTGGGCGTGGGCGTGCGGCTGGTGCGCCCCGGAGATCCGCTCCCCGCCGTGGTCGACGGGCTCCTGGGCCCCGAGCCCGCCCTGCTCCAGCGGGCGGTGCCGCCGCCCCGGGGCCTCGCCGGCTGCGCCGCCCGGCTGCTCTGTCAGCGCCTGCCGGGAGGAGGCTGGTGGATCGGGCCGGCCGCCCTGCGCCG
>JBEIQK010000972.1:0-2184 GCA_040376505.1 Alphaproteobacteria bacterium
CGCCCAGACATTCAACCCGATCCACACGAAGAGCAGGGTGCAAGACGCGCCGATGAAGGTCCAGCTGCCGACGAGCAGGGCCACCCGATCGGCGACGCGCTCGCCAAGGGTGCGCCGGGCGTCGAGGGCCGCGTTGGGGTCGCCGGGCGGGGCGCCAATGCGGGCGCGCAGGCGCTGGGTGAGGGCCCGCTCGGCCTCGAGGAGGGTGTGAAAGGTCTCAACGGGAGCCATCATGGAGCCTCGGCGTCGGCGCGGGCCTCGGCAGCGGCCCGGGCGTCGGCGCGGGCCTTCCGGCGAAAGTAGCCCCGCAAGAAGATGCCGTGCTGCAGACCGACGAGGTCGGCGTCGAGGGTGGCGGCGGCGGCCTCGATGTTGGCGAGGGCGCCCTTGAGGTCGTCCCCGGCGGCGGCGTCGTGGGTGAGGGCGCCCACGGGGGTGCGCGGGTCGGCGAGCCCGGCGGCGAGGCTGTCCACCATCACCCCGGCCCGCTGGCCGGTTTGCTGAAGGTCGCCCACCGTGAGCAGAAGCTTGGGATAGAGCTCGTGGTCTGTCGCCAGGGCGTGGGGAAGATTTCCCTCCCGGTTCAACTCCTGGCTGAAGGCGCCCAAGGCGTTGGAGAGCGCGCGCGCGCGGTCGGCGGTCTCTCCCAACGAGACGACAGAGGCGGTGAGGGCGGTGTAGAGGCCGTCGTCGTGGAGGAGCCGCCCGGCGCTGCCTTCTCCCGCCCGCAGGCCGCCGGTGATGTCCTTCAGGTTGGTGGTGATGGCCAGCAGGTTGGCGTTGTTGTCTTTCAGCATCTTCACGACATCCTCGCTGGAGAAGTCCACGCCGATGGTGAGGATGTCTCCCTCCGACAAGGTGGGCGCGGTGGGGCTCCCGCCCTTGAGGATGACGATGCGGTTTCCGATCAGGCCGTCGCTGCCGATGGTGGCCTGGACATCATTGGGGACGTGCCCGGCCGCGGCCTGGTCGATGCGCAGCTCCACCCGAACCAGCGCCGCGTCGTCGAACTCGACGGCGCGCACCACGCCCACCTTGACGCCGGAGAACCAGATGTTGTCGCCCTTCTTGAGGCCATTGACCTGCGAGAAGGTGGCCGACACAATGATGCGGCGGGTGAAGGCGTCGTTGAGGCTGCCGATCATCAGGACCCCAGCGACCAGGATGCCGATGGCACCGATGGTAAACAAGCCGAGGAGGACGGACCGACGCTCCGTCTGGGCGGTCAGGTTCTTCATGGGCGCTCGATCTGCGGCACCAGGGGGTGGGCCACATCATTCTGCGTGAAGTTGTAGTCGTAGAAGGACCGAAGACGGGGGTCGGGATCGTGGAAGACCTCGGCGAAGGTGCCTTGGCGGAGGATGGCCCCCTCGTGCAGCATCGCCACCCGGTCTCCGGTGCTGCGCGCGCAGGTGAGATCGTGGGTGATGATGATCGAGGCGGTGTGGTAGCTGTCCTGGACAGACCGGATGAGCTGGTTGATCTCGCCGCTGGTGATCGGGTCGAGGCCGGCGGTCGGCTCATCGTAGAGCATGATCTCCGGCCGGAGGATCAGGGTGCGGGCGATGCCGAGGCGCTTGCGCTGGCCGCCCGACAGCTCTGCCGGCATCTGGTTGAGGGCGCCCTGCAGGCCCACGGCCTCCAGCGCCGCGGCCACCCGCTCGCGCACATCGGCGGCCTCGAGGCCGCGAATGTTCATGCGCAGGGGAAACTCCAGGTTCTGTCGCACGCTCATGCTGTCGTAGAGGGCGCCGCTCTGAAAGGAGAAGCCCACCCGGCGCCGCAGACGGTCGAGGTCGGAGGCCGAGAGGCGGTGGATGTCCTCGCCAAAGACGAGCACGCGGCCTTCATCGGGGCGGAGCAGGCCGATCGCGATCTTGATGAGCACCGACTTGCCCGAGCCCGAGCGGCCCAGCACCACCACGTTCTGGGCGGCCTGGACCTGCAGGTTGACGCCGCGCAGCACGGTGCGGTCGCCGAAGGAGCGGGTCAGTCCCTCCAGCGAGAGGACGACCGGCGCGGGGTCTGGGAGGGCGGCGGCTTCGTTCATGGCTTAGAGGTCCCGAATCCAGTTGACCACCTGAACGATCTGCACCTCTTAGATGAAGATGACGAAAATCGACAGGACCACCGAGCCATTGGCCGCCCGGCCCACACCCTGGGTCCCCGACGTGGCGTTGTAGC
>JBEIQK010000711.1:0-3460 GCA_040376505.1 Alphaproteobacteria bacterium
GAGGTCTGGGTGATGGTCTTTCCCCAACCCACGCCCCTCCGCGACTACATCGACGCCGCCGCGCAGATCGGACCGGTCTGGTCGCCTGTGCTGCCGGCCCGCGACTTCTTCGCCACCGACCCCATCCACCTCACCGCCGCCGGCCACGCCCACCTCGCCGAGGCCGCCGTCGCCGCCGAAGCGAGCGGTGAGTGGCGCCCCTGGCCTTAGGGCGCCAGCCCCTGGGCGCGCAGCCAGGCCGCCAGCGTGTCGGCGAAGAGCACGAAGCCGGCGGTGTCGGGGTGGCCGCCATCGTAGAAGAGGGGCTCGGCGATGCGGTCGTCGCCCTCAAAGAGCGCCACCACCTCCGGCGCGAGGCCGCGTTCGGGGCTGGCGACGTCCACCAGCACCTCCCGCTCAGGCAGGCGCAAGACCCGCTGGCGGCCGGCCGAGACCTCCAGGATCACGCCGGGCAGCGGCAGGGCGTCGCGGAAGGCCTCGGTGAGGTCGAGGAGGGGCAGGTCGGGCAGGGCGGCGCGCAGGTCGGCGGCCTCCTGGGCGTAGACCTGGGAGCCCATCACGTCGAAGGTGCTGACGGGCGGCAACACCAGGACGAGGCGGGCCCCGCCGATGCTGCGCTGCACGAGGCGCACCGAGGCCTTGTAGCTGTTGATCGCGTCGGGCATCGACCAGTCCGGCCGCCGCGTGAAGATCACGAGGTCGGGCGCCAGGCCAAGGGCCTCCTTCTCCGCCCAGGCCGCCATGCTGTGCGGCTTCATCGCCGGAACCCCGGCGTTCACCACCTCGGCCCCCAGCGCGGCGGCGAGGCGGGCCGGGTAGCTCTCCTCGTAGGGCACGCCCCAGCCGAAGGTCACCGAGTCGCCGAGGCAGAGCACCCGGCGCCCCTTTTTGGGGTCGGCGACCTCGGGGCCGCGCAGGCCGCGGCTGTTGGTGGAGACCAGAAAGCTGCGCAGGCGGGTGATGCGCGTGAAGCGATCGGCGGCGCGCGTCTCTTCGGGGTCGTGGGGGCGATCGGGCACCCAGACCGTCTCGTCGCGCAGGTTCGGCAGCAGCAGGTGGGCCATGCCCCCCAACTCCGGCGCCGGGCGGGTGATCGTCGCCGAGAGGATGCGCCCCTGGTAGCGCTGGTAGGTGACCCCAACCCCCAGGATCACCGCCAGCGCGATCACGGCGAGGGCGAGGCGGCGCGCCACGGCGGCAGACATGCTCAGATCACCCCGTAGACATCGGGCAAGGTGTTGGCCTCGGGCGCACTGAGCCAGAGGTAGAGCGCCACCGCCGCCACGGCGAGGGCCGCGCCCAACAGCCAGGGGAGGGCCTGCTTCATGGCACTTCCAAGGCGGAGACCGCCTGGGCCAGCAGGGCCGCCACCTCGCGGTGGCCCGCGGCGGTGAGGTGGCAGTCATCGAGGAAGAGGGGCTCGGCGTCGAGCTGGTGCAGGTGGTTGGCCACGTCGACATACTCCACCGCCGGGCTCTCCTCGGCGAGGCGCGCCATCAGCGCGTTGTAGCCCTGCAAGGGCCCTGGATCGGGGTCGAGCCCCTCGCTGGCCAGGATCACCCGGGCGCCGGCCGCGGTGGCCTGGGCGATGATGGCCCTGAGGTTCTCCTCGGCGTCGAGCATGGGCACGGCGACGCGCTGGCTGGAGGGTCGCATCGCGATCAGCGTGTAGCGCAGCCCCTGGTAGAGGCGGGCGCCCCCAAACAATGAGGAGGCCGAGCGCGCGCCCCCCTGGCGCTGCCAGGCGGCGTGGAGTTGGGCGTAGGGCACCGGCACCGGGGTGAGCAGGTCGTTGTGGCCGACGTAGAGGGTGAGGATGTCGGGTGCGACCCGCTCGAAGTGATCGGCGAGGTAGCGGCGGATGTGCCAGGTGGTCCAGCCGCCCACCCCCTGGTTGAGCACCTCAAAGCGGTCGGAGAGCAGGCGATCCATCTCGGCCGGGTAGAACTGGTCGAGGTCGTCGTTCTGGAAGGCCCCGCCCGTGGTGGAGCCCCCCATCGCGACGACCCGCACCCGGCCGCGATCCTCGGAGGGGGCCACCGGGAATCCCCGGTCCGGGTAGGCGGTGTGCTCGCCCTTCTCGAAGAGCGCGAACTCCTCGTTGGCATTGGGCACCCAGCCGTAGATGTCGTGCACCTGGGTGCGCGAGCCGGCCCCCGACCAGACCAGCCCGGCCTCGGTGTAGCGCACCATCAGCTCGCTGCAGAGGGCCATGGCGCCGACCAGACCGAGGCAGGTCAGGTTGTAGGCCCGGGTGGCCGCGGCGTTCATGTTGGCCCAGACCAGCGCGCCATAGGCGAGGCCGATGCCCCCGGCGAAGAGGGTGGCGACGGGGTGAAAGGGCTGGGTGCGGCTCATCAGCACGGCGGCGGCGGTGCCCGCGGCGAGGCACACCGTGGCTACCCGCTGGGGCCGCCGGGCCCCGAGGAGCTGGAGGATGCGCGGCACGATCAGGGCCGCCCCCAGGCCGGCGCCCGCCCCCATCGCCGCCCCCCACCCGAGGCCCATCGGCCCCGGCACCGTGGCGATCGCCAGCAAGGTGGGGAGCGCCGCGGCGAGGCTGGCGGTGGCCGGCCAGTCGGGGCCCGCCGCGTCGACCGGCTCGCGCAGCAGGCGCCCCAACTGCACGGTGACCTTGGCGAGCAGGCTGAGCCCGCCGGCGAGCCCCGCGCCAAAGAGCGAGGCGGGCAGCCAGGTCGCCCGCACCGTCTCCAAAAAGAGCGCGGCGTCGACGCCATGGAGGGGGAGGGCCAGCATCAGGGGCGCGGTGGTGAGCACCACCCAGGCCCGCCGGGTGCCAAAAAAGAGCTCGACCGCGGCGATCAGGGCGGCCACCAGCGCGCCGCCCAGGGCCCAGAGGGGCCGCAAGCCGGGGCCCGGCGCCGGGGCCACCTTTCCCGCCACCGACAGGTCGGAGAGGCCCACCCGCCGCAGGCCGGGGCGCACGAGGGGCCCGTGGTTCTCGATGGCCACGTCGCAGGTGGCCTTCACGCCGCCCACCTGCACCTCCACCCCCTGGCCAGCCGGCTGGATGTGCAGGGTCAGCGGCGCTTCGGTGGGGGCCGGCAGGGCCGCAGAGCAGGCGACCTCGGTGCGACGGTCATTCACGCTGCGAATCACCCGGCTGCGCGGCGTGGCGCTGCGCTCGACGACCAGGGCCACCCCGGCGCTGTCGCCAGGGCGATCTGGGTGGCTGGGCCACAGCTCGATGCGGCCATCCGGCCCGAGGAGCACGGTGGCGCCGAGCGCCTCGGGGCCGCTGCGGTCTTCCTTGGCCACCGGGCGCACCCCGCGGCTGAACTCCAGGGCCCAGCGCGCGCTGTCGAGCTCGATCTGCCCGGCCAGCTCGGAGAGCTGGTAGGCGGCCTGCTTCTGCTCGACCTCCCAGCCGGGGGGCGCCTCCCGGGCGCGGCCTTGGACGGCGCCGACCCAGGCGACGTCGCCGACGAGGGCGCCGCCC
>JBEIQK010001008.1:0-2057 GCA_040376505.1 Alphaproteobacteria bacterium
CGACCGCGACCCGCTCCGCCGTCGGCGCATGGAGCACGAGCCGCACCGGCACGAGGCGCGGCGCGGGCAAGGCGGCCTGCGGCGCTGGCGCTTCGGGAGCCCCGGCCCCCTGACCCACGGCCACCCCCACCGCGAAGAGGGCGACGGCGGCGAGGGCCTGGGGCCACCGCGACGGCGCCGGCCGGGCGCGCAGGGCGGCCTCGATCAACCCCGGCGGGGCGTGGTGCTGCCGGAGCGGCAGGCGGGAGGAGGGCTCGCTCATCGGACCTCCCCGCTCATGCGCTGGCCGCCGCCGTTGCCGGTGCCATTGCCATTGCTGTTGCCGCCCCCGTTGCCGGTGCCATTGCCATTGCTGTTGCCGCCCCCATTGCCGGTGCCGTTGCCATTGCTGTTGCCGGTGCCGTTGCCATTGCTGTTGCCGCCCCCGCTGCCCGCCCCGGTGCCGCCGGCGTTGCCGTTGCCCTTTCCGCGCCCAGGCAACTCCCGAGACACGCCGCCGTCGGACTCGGAAGGCAGGCGCACACCGATGATGCCCAGCGCCGAGCGACCGGCCGCCACCTCCCCTTCGAGCCTTCGCAGGGCGAGCCCGCGGCTCATGCCCTGGTCGAGCAGGCTGCGGGCCGCAATCGGCAAGCCCCGCAGGGCGGTCTGGGGATCGCGCGAGCGCACCGCAGCCCCCACCAGCAGCGCGGCGTCCTCTTCGAGGAAGCCCGCCCGCACGAGATCCCCAAGGCCCGCCATCGAGGCAACCCGCACCGCCGGGTCGGGCGTCTGCGCGAAGCGCTTCAAGGTGTCGGGCTGCACCCCCGCCTTGAGGGCGACCACCGCGGCGGCCAGCTCATCGGGGGTGGCGCTGCCGCCCAGCACCGCCCGGGCCGCCCGGAGATCGGCGCGGAGCCCTTCGAGGGCCACCACGATGCGCTCCTCGGGCACGCGCTTGGCGGCGCCCTGCTGGGCCAGATCGACGAAGAGCGAGGCAGGGAGCCCTTCGGCGCTGGCTTCATCGAGGACGCGCTGCACGCCGGGGGAGAGTGTGGCCCCCATCGCCAACGAACAAAGCAACAACAGGGTGCTCATCATGGCTCCTCCAGCGGCAAGGCCGGAACCAGATCGGGATGGATGCGCGCGAGCGCCTTGGCCAGCATGGCCAGCCCACGGCGCACCCGCTGCTTCAAGGCAGCGACCGACTGACCCGTGATCTCCGACATCTCCGCGTAGCTGAGGTCTTCGAGGTGAAAGAGCGAGACCGCCTCGCGGTAGGTCACCGGCAGGGTCGACAGCGCCGCGCGCACGCGGGCGTCATCGTCGGCGTCGAGCAGCTCGCGCTCCACATCGCGACCGTGGGCGAGGCTGAGCCCCTCCAAGGAGAAGACCCGCCTCCACCACACGCTGCGCAGGTGATCCCGACAGCGGTTCAGGGCGATGACCAGCAGCCAGGGGCGAAACTCGCGGCTTGGATCGTAGCGCCGGTGCTCGCGCAGGGCGGCCACCAGCGCCTCCTGGGTCAGATCCTCGGCGTCGGCCGGCCGCCCCGTCATGCGCAGGCAGTGGGTGTAGAGCAGGTCCAGGTGAGGGGCCACGAGCTGCGCGAAGGCCTCGCGATCGCCCTGCTGGAAGGCGCGCTGGAGGGCAGGCCGGTCCAAGGCCTCGGACGGGCCGACGACCCGGAGCTGAGGCCGCCTCATGGCCGCCCCCCTAGCCCGCGACCACGGCGCCGAGCCGCCGCAGGTGGGCGCCCACATCGATCGCCGCGGGCTCCCACATGCGCTGCACCAGCGCCCCCAACACCACGCTCACCAGCAGGGTCGCCTCGCCCGCCGAGCCCAGGCCCAACTGGTCTTGGAGCGCCTTTCGGTAGCCCGCCAGGGTCTCGGCGAGGATGCTCTGATCGGCCGGGTCGGCGCTCTGCCGGTCGAAGTCGAGCGCGATGCGCAGCGCCTTCTGCAGGGCATCCACGTTGGACTCGACGAAGGCCACCAGCACGCCGTAGCGCACCTCGGCCCCCATCTCCGGCGTCACCGCCGCCGAGGCAGCGGCCACATCGCGCACCACCAGCC
>JBEIQK010000667.1:0-3738 GCA_040376505.1 Alphaproteobacteria bacterium
CGTCGGTCCCGTCGGTGGCGTCGGTCCCGTCGGTGGCGTCGGTCCCGTCGGTGGCGTCGGTGTTGCTGCTGGTGTCGTCACCGCTCTTGTCGGCGCAGGCCGCGAGCGTGAGCAGGATGCTGGTGAGTCCGAAGGTGCGAAGCATGGGTCGTCTCTCCTGATGGAACGCGCACTCTACACCAGGATTGACCGTACACAAGCACCCGCCTGCGCTGGTCATGCCCCCGAGCCGCGGATACGGGGCGACCCCCTGTGTGGAGAGAGTGCGGTGTCAGCCACCCCCTACAACCGCGAGTCGACCTGGGAGCGCCTGGGCCAGGAGCGCTTTGACCTCGTGATCATCGGCGGGGGCGTCATCGGCGCGGGCACGGCCCGCGACGCGGCCCTGCGCGGCCTGCGGGTGGCGGTGATCGACGCCGATGACACCGGCTCGGGCACCTCCTCGCGCTCCAGCAAGCTGATTCACGGCGGCCTGCGCTACCTGGAGCAGGGCGACTTCTCCCTGGTCTTTGAGTCGGTCTCCGAGCGGCGGGTGATGCTCAACATCGCGCCCCACCTTGTTCGGCCCCTTGGGTTTTTGTTTCCCATTTACAACACAAGCCCGGTCAAGCTGGCCAAGCTGCGCCTGGGCTTGATGGTCTACGAAGGGCTGGCGCTCTTTCGCTCGCCGAAGATGCACCGCACCTTGTCTTCGGCCGAGATCGTCGACGCGATGCCCCTGATCCGCCGGCAGGGCCTGCAGGGCGGGCCGCTGTACTGGGACTGCATGACCGACGACGCCCGCCTCACCCTGGAGACGGTGGTCGACGCGGCCCAGCACGGCGCCGCCATTCTGACCTATGGGCGCGCGGTGGAGCTCGTGCGCGACGCCAGCGGGCGCATCACCGCCGTGCGCGTAAAAGACATGCTCGACCGCAGCGAGAATCCGCGCACCGTCGACATCGCCGCCGGAGCCGTGGTGAACGCCACGGGCCCCTGGTCCGACGCCGTGCGCAGCCTGGGGCCCCAGGAGAGCCGCCAGCTCCGCACCACCAAGGGCGTGCACATCGTGGTGGCGGCGGCCAAGGTGCCGCTGGAGCACACCATCGTCGGCACCCACCCCCGCGACAACCGCGTGCTCTTCATCATTCCCTGGGGCGACCAGGTCTATGTGGGCACCACCGACACCGACTACGAGGGCGACCCGCGCGAGGTCAGCGCCGACAAGGCCGACATCGACTACCTGATCGAGGCCATCCACGCCTACTTTCCTTCGGCCAACGTCAAGCCCGTCGACATCACCGCCACCTGGGCAGGCCTGCGGCCGCTCATCCGGGCCGACGGGGTTCACCCGAGCCAGGTCTCCCGCGAGCACGTCATCACCGTCGATCCCGACGGCCTCATCAGCGTGGCGGGGGGCAAGCTCACCACCCACCGGCGCATGGGGGCCGAGGTGGTGGGCGAGGTCCTGCGCTGGCTGCAGCTCACCGGTCACCCGCTGCACGGCCTGCGGGCGGTCCACACCGACCTCATCCCCTTGCCCGGCGCGGTGGGCTGGCCCGAAGATGACGACGGCAGCAAGGTGGCCCGCCTCGTCGCCGAAGAGGCCGGCGCCCGCCTGCCCGAGGCCACCTGCCGCTACCTCGCCGATCGCTACGGCACCTTGGCCATCAACCTCGTGCGCCTCGCCATCACCGATCAGCGGCTGCTGGAGCCCTTGATCCCCGGGCGGCCGGAGATCATGGCCCAGGTGGACTGGGCGGTGCGCTTTGAGATGGCCGTCACGGTCACCGACTTCATGGCCCGGCGCACCCAGCTCTTCTTCCGCGACGCCGACCAGGGGCTGGGTGCCATGGGGGTGGTCTCGGGGCGGATGGGCGAGCTGATCGGCTGGAGCGCCGAGGATCGCGCCGCCAGCGAGGCCGGCTACCGAGAAGAGGTGGCCCGCAGCCGCCGCTGGCGCACCCCGGCGCCGGAGAGCGCGTGATCGCCTTGTGCGTGGCGGCGGCCCTGGCCGCCGAGCCGATCCCGGCGGCCTTTCTGCTGCCCACGCAACTCCAGGAGGTGGCCCCAGCGCCCCCTCTGAGCCCTGCCGATCTGGAGCGTCGGGTGCAAAACGGCCTCACCGTGGGCTGGGTGGGCTCGGGCATGGCCGTCGGCGGCGCCACGGCTGTTGCCCTGGGCTTCAGCGAGGCGGTCAGAACCTTCACGTTGGACGGGCGGGAGGGCTCGGCGCGCCTGTATGCCCAGATGGTCGGCGGGGCGGCCCTCCTCGCCACGGCGCCGATCGTGCGCGGCGTCGGCAGCGCCCAGGCCGGCAGGGCGCTCCAGGCCTCGGGCAGGGGGCCCGGGCCAGTCGGCGGTTGGGTGGCAGCCGGGCTCGGCGCCAGCGCCCTCACCTTGGGCGCCGTCGGCGAGGGCCCGGTCCTGAGCGGGGCGCTCTACCTCTCCAGCTTGATCTCGGGCTCGGTACACTTTCACCGGGTTCGGTACGCCGCGGGCCGCTGAGGCCGCGGGCTCCGCCGGCCTTGGAGCGCGCCTTGGACCCCTCCCGCCGCATCCGCCTCGTCACCGCCCCCGAAGGCGCCGGGAGCGCGCGCGCCGCGGCCCTGGGCAGCATCCTCGCCGCGTATGACGTGGAGGTGCGCGTCGAGCGGGGCCACCCCAGCGCAGAGGCGGCCGTCGAGGCCCTGCTCGCTGCTGGCGGGCGGCTCTCCAGCGAGGCGGGGGCGGTGGGCGCGCTCATCCTCCTCGATCCCCTCGTCGGGCTCGGCGCCCTCGCCGAGGAGGCCCGCGCGCGGGGCCTGCCGGTGCTCGATCTCGATGGGGTGGAGGCCGAGGCCATCCCGGCGGCGGTCTCCACCTTCCTCGATCCGCGCCTGCGCGCGCTGGAGCCCCCGGCGCCGGCCGATGAGCTCGGCGTGCTGCCCGAGGTGCGTCGCCTCTCCCACCTCCTCCTGTCGAAGAGCCTGCGCCCGCCTGTCGCCATCGGCCTCTTCGGCGGTTGGGGCTCGGGCCGCAGCTACTTTTTGAGCCGCCTGTGCGACGAGGTGCACCGCCTCGCCGATCAGCCCGACGATCGGCGCCTGCACCGGGTTTGCGTGATCCGGGTGAACGCCTGGCACTTTGTCGACAACAACCTTTGGGCCAGCCTCGCCACCCAGATCTTCAGCCAGCTCGACGCCTGGGTGCGCCGGGCCCAGCACCCGCCCCTGCACCTGCTGCGCCAGCGCGAGGCCGAGGCGGTCTCGGTGCAGCGCCGGCGGCTCTTTGTCGCCGAAGAGGCCCTGGCCGCCGCCATCGCCGAGGAGACCGCCCAGCGAGAGGCCAGCCTCCAGCAGGCCGCTGCCGATCGCGAACGCATGGCCACCCTGGGGGCCCTGGCCGACGCCGACCTGCGCGCCGCCCTGGCCTCGCCCGCCCTGGTGAGCGAGCGGGCCGCCCTCAACGAGGCCCTCAAGCGCATCGGCGCGGCGCCCTTCTCCGAGGAGGCCTTTGGCCTGCTGGCCCTGGAGGGCGGCCTGGGGCGCGGGCTGCGCGGGCCGATCCCCCTGCTGCAGGTGATGGGCCGCACGCTCTTCGCGATGGATGCCCTCAAGTTTGGGCTGATCGGGCTGCTCTTCGCGCTGATCGGGCTGTCGGTGGCGCCCGAGAAGCTGGAGTGGCTCAGCCTCGACGCCGAGACCCTGGTGTTGCCGCAGCTCTTCGTGGCCGCCGGCGCCTTCTTGCGCCACCTGATGACGGCCTACGACCAGATCA
>JBEIQK010000454.1:0-5367 GCA_040376505.1 Alphaproteobacteria bacterium
CGCAGGGTGGCGCGGCGGTCAAGGCTGCCCTTACCCCCTACTACGACGCCTTCACCGACGTGAAGATCACGATCGACGACGTCATCTACCAGGGCAACACCGTTGCGGCGCGCGTGACCTTCGAGGGCAAGCACACCGGCAAGGTTGGCGACATCGCCCCGACCGGCGCGACGGTCAAGCAGCAGATCACCAACTGGTATGTCCTCAAGGAGGGCAAGATCAGCGACATCTGGTCGCTGGCCGACTCGGCGCAGGTCCTTTCGGCGATTGGCGCGAAGGCTGCTCCGGCCCCCGCTGCTGAGGCTTCGGGCTCGGGCGCAGGTTCGGGTTCGGGCGCCGCTGCTCCGGCCCCCGCCGCTCCGACCGGAAAGTAAGAACAGAAGACAGCTCATGATTCGACTTCTCGACCACTTGGTGGCGGGCGGGCTCTCCGCCGCAGACGCCAAGCGGGCGTTGTCCTCCGGCAAAGTTTTCTACCGCGGTATCCCCGTGGGAGATCCTGTTCGGATGGTCGAGGGGTCGAGGGTGAAGCTCAACATGAGCGCGCCCAAGACGCGCCCAAGCACCGAGCCCCATATCGTCTTCTCCGATGACCACCTTGCGGTCATCATGAAGCCGTCGGGCATGCTTTCCGTGGCCGCTCCTGGCCGCCGCGGCGAGCCCGAGCTTCTCGGCTGGGCCCGTCAACGGCTCGGCGAGGTGCACCGGGTGCACCGGCTCGATGAAGACACCTCCGGGCTCATCCTGGTGGCGCGGAGCGAGAGGATTCGCTCCTATCTCATCACGCTCGTGTCGCTCCACCGCATGGAGCGTGGCTACCTCGCCTTCGTGGCCGGCAACGTGCCCAACAAGCCGCGGAAGATTGTCTCGGTGATCGCGCGCGATCGGGGCGACGGCATCCGCGGCGCCAACGAAGAAGAGGATGGCAAGGAGGCGGTGACCCACCTCGTGCGGTCGCAGTCCTTCGGCATGGCCAGCCTGGTCGAGCTCAAGCTTGAGACGGGCCGGCAGCACCAGATCCGCATCCACATGTCGGAGGAGGGCCACCCTGTGCTCGCCGACAAGCTCTACGGCCGGCCCATGCCGCGTGCACCGCGGCTTGCGCTGCACGCCTTCAAGCTTGGGTTCCGCCATCCCGTGACCACCGACGATGTCCGGTTCGAGGTCCCGCTTCCTGATGACCTCGAGCGGCTCAAGTGCCAGCTCACGGCGCAGGCCGAAGAGAAGGCGGCGGAGCGTGCTGCTCGGGCAGAGCGGTTCTCGAAGCCGCCGCAGGGCTAGGCGCGAGCCAACGGCCCCGCGCTGTTGTTACTCGCCACCCGCAAGGCCGAGCGAGGCCTCGGAAGCGAAGATGGTCTCGCCGTGCTGGCTGCGATCGAGCCCCTCCTCTTCGTCGTCGGCCGTGACCCGCATGGGGGTTACGAGGTCGACCAGCTTGAAGATGGCGTAGGAGACCACGAAGACGTAGGTCGAGACGACCACCAGCGCGAGCAGGTGCATGAGGAAGAGGTGGGTGTTGCCGGCCAGCAGGCCGTCGGCACCCGCGCCGTTGACCGACTTGGTGGCGAAGACGGCCGTTGCGAGCATGCCGACCATGCCGCCGACACCGTGGCAGGGGAAGACGTCGAGGGTGTCGTCGAGCGCCGAGTTGCTGCGCCAGTGGGCGATGGCGTTGCAGGCGATAGCGGCGATGGTGCCGATGGCCATGGCGCTGCCCACCGAGACGAAGCCGGCGGCCGGGGTGACCGCCACGAGGCCGACGACCGCGCCGATGCTGGCGCCGAGCGCGCTGATGCGGCGGCCGCGGACGGCGTCAAAGAAGACCCAGGCGAGGGCGGCAGCCGCTGCGGCGGTGTTGGTGGTGAGGAAGGCCGAGACGGCGAGGTCGTTGGCGGCGAGGGCGCTGCCCGCGTTGAAGCCGAACCAACCGAACCAGAGCAGGCCGGTGCCGATGAGCACGTAGGGGATGTTGGCGGGCGGATGGCTCTGCCCCTTGGCGTAGTCCTTGCGCTTGCCGAGGGCGATGGCGCCGGCGAGGGCGGCGACGCCGGCCGACATGTGGACGACGGTGCCGCCGGCAAAGTCGAGCACGCCCCACTGGCGGAGGAAGCCGTTCGGGTGCCAGGTCCAGTGGCAGACAGGGGCGTAGACCAGCAGCGAGAAGAGGATCATGAAGAGGAGGTAGCTGGAGAACTTGACCCGCTCGGCGAAGGAGCCGGTGACGAGCGCCGGGGTGATGACGGCGAACTTCATCTGGAAGAGGGCGAAGAGAGCGAAGGGGATGGTGCCGGCGAAGGCCGCGTTGGGCGCACCACCGACATTGCGGAAGAAGGCGAAGGTGGTGGGGTCTCCGATGAGGCCGAACCCTTCACTTCCGATGCTGTCGCCGAAGGCGAGTGAGAAGCCGACAGCGACCCAGAGGATGGCGACGATGGCCATGGCGATGAAGCTCTGGAGCATGGTCGAGATGACGTTCTTCGGGCGGACCATGCCGCCGTAGAAGAAGGAGAGGCCCGGGGTCATGAGGAGGACCATGGCGGAGGCCATGAGCATCCAGGCGGTGTCTCCTGCGCTGATGACTGCAGGGTCGGCGTTGATGGCGCCGGGCGGGGTCATCGCACCTGCGATGGAGAGGAGGACAAGGAGAGCGAGGGCAAGGGACCAAGGCTTCATCGGCGGCTCCGCAGCGAGAGGATCTTCTCTCGGTGTTTATGACGCAGACAACCTGTTTGGTCAAACCATTTGTGACGCAGCGCACCATTTCATCAACTTTGACGCAGCGTTGTGCGTCAGAGTGATGAAATCACTCTCCGTAGGCCACCGCCACCGCCGAAACGCGCCAGCCGCCCGACTGCGCTACTGACTCGATGAAGAAGCCAAAGCTGTGCTCGCCGGCCATCGGCGTGGCCACCTCGAAGAGGCGAGGCGGGGTCACGCTGCCCGGGCACCAGTTGGCCCGCGGCGCCCGCACGCTGGCGATGGAGCCCATGGGGTTCTCGAGGCAGAAGGTGATAGGTTGGCCGAGGTCGCTGTTGGTGGTCTCGGTGCAGAGGGTGTCGCAGTCCTGGCGCCAGGGGCGGTAGACGGTCTCGTCGCCGTCGACGAAGACATGGTGGTAGCGTTTGCAGAACTCCTCGGCGGGCCCGATGCAGGTGGAGGAGTCGTCGGCCGTGCCGCCGTGGCCGGTGACCCGGTACTGGACCTCGGCGCGGGTTGTGCCCTCGGGGAGGGTGAAGGGGAAGTTGAGCTGGTCGTAGGGCTCGGGGTAGTTTCCGTTGTAGAGGGGGAAGACGCCGAGCACCTTGCGGGGGGCGGGGCCGTCTTGGATTTCGAGGCGGCCGGTGACGTTCCAGCCGCCGTTGCTGCCGCTCACCTGGCCTGCGCCGTCGGCGTAGGTGGTGATGTGGGTGCGGAAGCGGTGGCTGCCGGGCAGGCCGTTGGCGATGTCGGTGACGTCGATCTCGAAGCGCAGGGGGCCGCCGAAGGGGGTGATGGCGCGGACAAGCTCGACGGCGGGGGGTGCTTCGGGGTTCTCGGGGTCATCCATGGTGACCTCGTAGTTGCGGTCGAAGGCGTCGCAGAGCGGGGGCCAGTTCTGGCCGGCAGGCGGGCGGTCGTCGAGCCAACGGGAGAAGGGGAAGCAGGTGGTTTCGAGCTCCATGACCAGGGTGACCCGCTCGAAGGGGCCGGTGCCCCAGTCGGCGGTGGCGACCACATTCTGGAAGTTGGGCTGGGAGCCGTCGCTGGTGATGCGGGCGCTTTCCCAGAGGGTGAGGGTGCGGGGGGCGACGGTGGTGTCGGCCTGCGCGGAGCCCTCGGTGTCGACGGTGGTGTCGGCGGCCGAACCCTCGGTGTCGACGGTGGTGTCGGCGGTGGCATCGGTTGTGTTGGCGGTTGTGTTGGTCGCTTCTTTGGTGTCGCCGCAGGCGGCGAGGAGCAGGAAGGGCAGGACGAGCAGACGACGCATGAGTGGCTCCGCAGGGAGTGGGTGGGCGTGCAAAGATGGGGCGAGCGTGGCCGCATGGCAAGGCTGGCAGAGAGCGATGCCATGTTTCGGGGCGGGCCAAAAGTTTGCGCCGATCGGCAAGCGCGGGCGGCGAAGCGACCTCACCGCCGCCCCGCTCCAAAAATCTGCAGACCCCTCCGCAACAACGCGCTGCAGACGCCGATAACCGACCATCACATCTGCGTGAGGTCACATGTCGCATCCACCTTTGCCCCCGCTCCCACCTCCATCTCCGCCGCCGCCTCGAACCGAACGCAACCCGCTCGAGCGGCGGAGCGTCACCGTGACGCGTGCAGCTCTGCCGGCCGGCGCGCTGCACGAGCAGTATGTGGTGCCCCGCAACAGCCTCTTCATCGACCTCGTCGTCTGGGGCAGAGCGGCCAACTCGCCCATCTGGGGTCCCTTCCGCCCCTTCTTTGCCGGCCACCACGTTGCGGTCGAGTTCTGTAGCGGCCACCTGAGCCTCGAGATGTTCAACAGCTACCTCGGCGAGGCGCAGTTCGTGCGCCCCAAGCGTACCCTGCCAGGCGAGGCCCGACTCTTCATCCTCTGCAACAGGCGGCCAAAGGCCCGACTCAAAGAACTCGCGCGCTTTGTGACCCCCGGCCCCGTCGCCGGCTCCTGGTTTCTCGACCTCGGCGCGGCAGGCCAGGTCATCATCGCGGTGGCCACCGAACTGCCCGTCCAGCCGGGCACAGCCGCGCTCCGCTTCACCGCCCCCAAAACCTCGCAAGCCGAGTATTTTCAACGTTATGATGACCTCTTGAACGATCCGACATTGTCGGACAAACTACGCAACACCATCTTGATGGAGGAACACATGTTGAGCAGCGATCGCACCGATCCAACCGTTGTCAGCAAGGCCCGCCGCGAGGCCCGCAGCCTCCTAGACCAGTTCAAGACCTGGAAAGCGAAAGAGGCGAAGCGCCTGAAGGCGGAGAGCAAGGCGGAGGGCAAGGCAGAGGGCAAGGCAGAGGGCGTGGAAGAGCTTCTCGCAGCGGCCGCAGCCTACCTGCCGCCCGAGACCATCGAGGTGCTCCGCAAGCAGCGCGATCCCGTCGCGATCGCCTTGGCGATGGCAGGGGCGGCGCGGTAGATCCGAATCGCACCGCGCCCTCGTGCTCCGCCCTGCACGGGGCCGGCGGAGCGCGATGCCATGTTTCGGGGCGGGCCAAAAGTTTGCGCCGATCGGCAGGCGCGGGTGGCGCTGCGGATCGGCGAAACGTGGTTGTGTCCTAGGTGCGGCCGCCCTGCTCCGGTGTGTGGGGGAGCAGCGGGGCGGGGGCAAGCGTGGAGCTAGAAGGCGGTTCGCACGAGGCGGAAGCCGACGTCCCACACGCGGTTGTTGGAGCCATAGTTGC
>JBEIQK010000444.1:0-5459 GCA_040376505.1 Alphaproteobacteria bacterium
CCAAGCTCAGGCGGCAAGGGCGGCCGCTGTGCTGGGCGGCGAGCAGGGCGTAGGACTCGACAAAGACGGTGGAGCGGGCGCCAAAAGCGCCGCCGGCGGGGGCGGCGACCCAGCGCAGGGCGCCAAGACCAAAGCGGGCCTGCAGCGCGGCGGCGGCCTCGGCGGGGTCGTGGGCGCCGCTCCACAGGGTGATGCCCTCGGGGGTGGGGACGGCCAGGGCGGCCTCGGGCTCCAGGGCGCCGCCGTCGGCCCGGGCCGTGGAGAGGGTGGCCTCGACGACCACGGCGGCCTCGGCGAAGGCGGACTCGACGGCGCCGATCTCCCGATGGAGGCTGGGGCCGGCCAGGGCGTCGCCGAGCGGCTCCGCGGTGACCGACACCCGGACGGCGGCGGCGGCGGCGCGGGCTTCGGCGGGGCTCTCGGCGAGGATCAGCGCCAGCACGGCGTCGCTGCGGGTGATCCGCGCGCCAGGGCGCAGGAAGAGCCCCGACGGACCCTCCGACAGGGCCGCCACCACCCCCGGCATCGCGGCGGCAGCCTCGAGATCGACCGCTTCGACGAGGCCGTGGGCCGCGGGCGCCCAGACCAGGGCGAGGTGGAGGAGGCCGGGCCGGCGCAGATCGTCGACAAAGGGCAGCCGGCCGAGCGGCGCGAGGGGGAGCGGCCCGGCGGGCGGGCCGACCTGGCGCAGGCGGGCGGCCTCGCGCAGGCTGGCGCGGATCGTCCCCATGCCGGTGCAGCGGCAGAGGTGGGCCTGCAGAGCGGCGTTGAGCTCGGCCTCGCTGGGCTCGGGGTTCGCTTCGAGCAGGGCGTAGCCGCTCATCACGATGCCCGGCGTGCAGTAGCCGCACTGGCTGCCGCCGCAGGTGGCGAAGGCGTGGGCGAAGGCGGCGGCGGCCTCGGCGGGCAGGCCCTCCTGGGTGAGCACCTCCTTGCCCTGCAGGGTCTTCGCCGGCAGGGTGCAGGTCAGGCGCGGCTTGCCGTTGACCAGGGCCACGCAGCAGCCGCAGACCCCCTGGGGCGCGCAGCCGCCCTTCAGGCTGGTGAGGCCCAGGCTGTCGCGCAGCAGGTCGAGCGCGCTCGGCTTGCCGATGAGCTCGATGGCGCGTGCCTCGCCGTTGAGGGTGAAGGAGAGAGGGGTGGACATGGGTCCTCGACCTGCGAAAGGGTGCCGTGCTTGCGCCTTACCTCAGGAGGGCGCAAGAGGTCGAGGAGCCGGGAGCTGCCGATGATCTCTGTCTTTGCCTCGCTCTTCCTCGCCGTGGAGGCCCCCGCCCCGCCGCCGCTGCCCGCCGTGGCCGAGGGCGACCTGCTCTTTCAAGACGCGCCCGCCGGCGAAGGCGACTGGCTCAAGCAGGCCACCGGCGCGGCCCATGGCCATGTCGGCCTCGTCATCCAGCGCCAGGGCAAGCTGGTGGTGGTCGAGGCCTTGGGCCGGGTGCGCCTCACCGAGCCGGCGGACTTCCTGGCCCGGGCGCCCACCGAGATTCGCCGGCCCGCCACCCCGCTGACCCATGGCGAGCGGGTGCTGCTGCGGGGACACGCCCAGGGGGCCCTGATGAGCCGGGCCGAGGCGGTGCCCGACTGGAACAGCGACGCCTACTACGCCGCCGAGCTGGCCTACAAGGTCTGGCGCAAGGTGGGCCGCGAGCTTTGCACCCTCGATCGCCTCGATGATCCGCGCTACAGCGCGCTCCGCGGCGACCTGCCCCCCACGATGCCGGTGGTCTCGATGTCCGCGCTCTTTGGCTCGCCGCTCTTTGTGGCGGCTCCCCCGGCGGAGTGACGGGCCCGCCGCTGGGCGAACCAGGCCGGGTAGAGGCCCTCGACAAGGCGGCCGAGCGCCCGATCGACGGCGGCGGTGCTGCGCAGGACCTCGGCGGACAGCGCCCCTTCGAGGAGGGCCGGCACCCGGGCGGCGGCCTCGGCCAGGGCCTCGGGGCTGGGCGGATCATCGAGGTCGCCCACCCGGGTCTGGCCGAGCAGCCCCTCCAGGGCGCCGGAGAGGCCCACGTTGGCCGGGTGGATGCTGCGGTCGGCATCCACGACGAGGCCGCTGTTGAAGAAGGCCGTGGGCGCCCAGGTGAAGAGGTTGCGCAGGTAGAGCCGGCCGCCGGCGGCCCAGTCGGCGCGAAAGGCGGCGCCGATCTCCGCGAAGCCCCGGTCGAGGGCGTCGAGCTGATCGGCCTTCCAGGGCAGGTAGTAGCCCGGGAGCAGGTTGAAGCGCCGAATCCCGAGGCCGACGAGGTGGGCGAAGTTGGCGGCGGCCTGGGCGGCGGTGGAGGGCGCGATGGTCTGCGTCACCACAAAGCGCGGCAGGGCCTGCAGGTGGGGGAGCAGCCCCACGAGGTGATCGTAGGCGTCGGGCACCGATCCGCGGCCCTTTCGCAGGCGGCGGTGGTCTTCGGGCCGGCCGTCCATCGAGACGGTCAGGATCAGCTTCTCGTGGCGGGCCAGGGCCTCGATGCGGGCGGAGTTGAGGCCGAGGCCGTTGGTGGAGAGGTAGATCTGCCGGATGCGCGGCTGGCGGGCGGCCTCATCGAGGGCGGCCTGCACCACCTCCGGCACCAGCAGCGGCTCTCCCCCAAAGAGCTTGACGTCGCCGCCGCCGTAGCGATCGGCGAAGAGGCGCACCGCGCCGACCGCGTCGTCGGGCGAGAGCGCGGGCCAGCCGTCTTTGGCGGTGGGGCAGTAGGCGCAGCGCAGGTCACAGGCGCGGGTGACCGTGAGGATCAGCCGCCCGCGACCGTCTACCACTGCCCGTGCGAGCCGTGGCTGCCGTGTGACCCGTGGCTGCCGTGCGAGCCATGCGACCCATGGCTGCCGTGCGACCCATGGCTGCCGTGTGAGCAGTGGGTCACATACACCAGCCCCTCGTTGTTGGGGTCGGCCAGCAGCTCGTCGGCCTTGATCGCCGCCTCATCGGGGCGGATGGCCGGCTCGGTCTGCTTGCGCTCCTCGGGCTGGAGGAAGCCGTCGAGGCTCTTGTCGAGGGTGGGGAGCGGGGGGAGCTCGTCGTCGAGAAACTTTCCCATGGTTCACTCCTGGGCCGTGGGGGCGACGGCCCCGGTGATGGGGTCACGCGGCCGATCGGTGATCCACCGCCGAAAGATTGGCTCTACCTCGGGATCGGTGAGGAGCTTCTCGAAGAGATACGAGAGGATGCCCGAGTGCTGCTGGTGCTTCAAGGTGAGGGGGCGCTGCCCGAAGAGGTCGCCGGTGAGCATGTAGTTGTGGTCTGGCCGCACCCCGCAGTAGGGGGCACCAAAACAGTCTGCGCACTGGGGCAGCGAGTCGAGGAAGCTGGCGGCGGCCAGGGCGCGCACCGCGGGGTGGCGCACGGCGTCCTCGAAGGAGGTGGTGTCGATGTGGCCGACGTTGAAGATGGAGTTGCCCATCGCCAGCACCATGCGGCCCTCATCGCTGGGGAGGATGGTGCCATCGTAATTGTAGCAGATCTGCCCCGTGCCCGCGCCGATCGGCGAGCGCAGGTCGACGAAGTTGGGGTCGTCGGGGGTGAGCATCTTCTTCAAGAAGATGGCCGCCGTGCCCTCCATGATCTGCACACCCTGTTTGTTCAGGGCGATGATGTAGTCGACCGTGTCGCGGTAAAAGCGCAGCCACTCCTCCATCGAGTAGCCGATCACCCGCCAGGTCTTGGTGGCGAAGCCAAAGGGATTGAGCGGCCGCAGGTGGATGTTGCGGATGCCCAGCGCCACGTACTGATCGACCATCGCCTGGCCATGGGGCAGGCTGACCCGGGTGGTGGTGGTGAGGGCGTCGACATGCCACAGCTCGGGGTCGCGGCCCATCGCCACGTAGCGGGCGTTGATCGCCTTGATCCAGCCCACCACCGTGTCAAAGCTGCCGGCCTTCTGGCCGGTCCAGGGGCGGTTGCGGTCGTGGACCTCGCGGGGGCCATCCAGGCTGGTGCAGATCAGCACGCCATTGTTGACCAGCCAGTCCGCCGTGCTGTCGGTCATGTAGGTCATGTTGGTGACGACCGAGTGATCGAGCGTCTTCTTTTCGTAGCGGTTCTTCTCGCGGCTGTATCCAACGGCGAGCTTGATGGCGTCGAGGTTTACGGTGGGTTCGCCGCCCTGGTACTCAAAGCAGAGGTAGGGGCTCGGCGTGCGCATGGCGTGGTCGACCACGCCCTTGACCGTGGCCGGCGCCATGTCGGTGTCGACCCGATCCATGTCGGTGCGACTGGCGTGACAGTAGGTGCAGCTCTGGTTGCAGCGCAGGGTGGTGATGACGATGGCGAGGTGGGCGCCATTGCCGAGGAACTTGCGCTTGCGCCGCAGCTTGCGGGCCGCCGCTTCGAGGTCGAGGTCTTTGCGCAGAAAGCCGCGCTCGGCCAGCTCGGCGTAGCGCGGGTGGGCCTCGTCCAGCTGGCCGCCCAACAGGGTGGCGAAGTCGGCCTCAGACAGGGCGCTCCACTCGCCGGCGTCGTTGGTGAGCACGACCTTTCCGGCGACCCGGCCCCAGCGAAACCAGCCCAAGGCCTCGGTCTGCAAGGAGGGGCGCGGTGCAGCGATGCGGTGCTGGGTGATCACGAGGCCACCCCCAGCCGGCTGCGGCGCACGGTCTCGAAGAGGCAGTGATTGAGCAGGTGATCGAGGAGGTCCGGCCGGCGCGGCTGGCGCAGGGTGAGGCGCAGGATGTCCCCCTGCTCCTCGACCTGGATCTCGGCCAGGGCGGCGTAGGCCTCGGCGGCGGCGCGCACCGCCTCGGGCGTGTACAGAGAGCGAGAGAGGTCGACCGACTCAGCCTCCATCGCCCCCCTCCTTGCGGGCCCAGGGGACCTCAACCTCAAGCGGGTCGCTGGCCAGCTCCTCGGCGTCGAGCTCGGCGAGCAGGGCGTCGATCGAGGCGTGGGTGGGCGTGCTGAAGAAGGCGCGGGCGAAGGTGTACTCGCGGATGCGCCCGGTGGACTCGGCGAGCCGGAAGCGCAGCACCTGATTGAGCAGCTCGTTGCACAGCTCGCCGGCCAGGGCTTCCAAGGCCGCGGCGTCGGCCTCGCCCTTGGGCTTGAGCCGCACCTCAATGCGCTGATCGGCCGGCCGGCTGAGGAAGACAAAGCACCGGTCGACAAAGAGGTAGGCGGCGCCGTAGACGGCGTCGCGCGGGTAGATGGCTTCGTCCAAGGTGAACGAAACCCGCCGGCCGTCGGTGGACCAGACCAGCTCGTCAAGCGTGTCACTCACGTCAAGCTCTCCGGGCCATAGAGCAGGGTGCGCTCGCCATGGGTGAGCAGGCGGGCCACGGCTGTGAGCTCGCCGGACTGCTCGGTCTTTCGCAGGCGGGCGGCGAGGCCGAGGAGCACGCGCCCCAGGCCCTCATCGGTGGGCTTGTTGCCCTGGCCGCCGTCCATCAGCACCAGATCGAAGAGGGCGCTGTGGGCGAGGCCGCGGGGCTGGCCGTGGTGGGCGCAGAGGTGGACGCGGGCGGTGGCG
>JBEIQK010000474.1:0-5120 GCA_040376505.1 Alphaproteobacteria bacterium
CTCCTCGTCGCCGCGCTGCCGGCCCGCTGGGGAGCCCCCCTCGCCGGCCTCCTCCTCGTCGGCCTCGCCCGTGCCCCGGCCTTCCCGCTGCCCGCCGTCTCCGATGTGCTCGGCCGCACCGCAGTTCTCAGCGAGGCCATCGCCGCCGACCTCGCCGCCGACCCGCCACCCGGGCCGATCGCGGTGGAGACCCTCAACCTCGCCCCCGAGCGCCACGCCCTCCCCGAGGGCATCGGCCTCGCGCTGCTCCTCGGCGGCCTGCCCGACGAAGCCTGGCTCAAGGCGCCGGCCGACCTGCCGCAGACCCGCTTCTACCTCAGCCTGACCGAGGCCCCCGGAGGCCTGCCGGGCCCAAGCCCCCTCTGGAGCGAGCCCGGCACCGCCCTGCTGCGCTTTGACGGCCTGCCCGCCCTGCAGGACTGGGCTCAGTCCCTTTGTCTGTCTCTGCCGGCGACGGTTCAGCCCCGGCGTGGCGGGGCTACCGACTGGCTCGCCTTTGTGCACGGCGACGCCGCGGCCGGGGCGCCGGAGACCTGGCTGCCGCCCTGTCAGGGTCGGAGCTGGTGATCCGACACAGACATGGGTTCGGCAAAGGCCCGCCGCCGATCGGGCCGATGGCGGCGGCCGGGCCGCGGTGCTAGGGAGCCGGCGGCGCCAGCGGCTCGCGCAGGCCCGAGGATCTGCATGGCAACGCACCCCTCCCGCTGGTTCCCCCTCCTCGCGCTGCTGCTTGGCTGCAGCGACGCCACCCTCGGCACGCGCAACAGCCCCCCGGGCGTGGTGATCGTCGCTCCTGGGCCCGGCGACGTGCTCTTCGAAGGCGCGCCGGTCGAGCTTTGGGTCGACGTCGAAGACGAGGCGGCCCTGGAGGAGCTGGACTACTACTGGCGGGTGAACCCCGGCGGCCTGCTGCTCGGCGAGCTGTCGTTTCAAGGCAGCCAGGCGATCTACCGGGTCGAGGACGGCCTGCCCGCCGGCGAGGTGGAGCTGTCGGTGGAGGTGATCGATCCCGACGCCGCGAGCGGCGAAGATGCCCTCACGGTGAGCGTGCTGCCCAATGGCACCCCCCTTGCCGCCTGGCAGGGCCCCGCCGAGGGCGCCGTCGTGGCGGCCGGCGCCCCCCTCTCCTTCGAGCTGCAGGCCAGCGACCCCGACGAGGACCCCGAGGACCTCGCCCTCTCCTGGTCTGGCCTGCCCGCGGGGGTCACGCCACCCGCCCAACTGGAGCCCGATGGCGAGCTGAAGTTCACCTGGGACTCGCCCGAGGTCGGCGACTACACGCTGGAGGTCGAGGTCACCGACGCGGCGGGGGCCACCGCCGAGGCCCCGCTCTCCTTCGTCGTGGTTGAGCCCGACGCCGACGGCGACGGCTTCACCACCGCCCTGCTGGGCGGCGACGACTGCGACGACGGCGATGCCGCCATTCACCCCGGCGTGGAGGAGGTCTGTGACGGGGTCGACCAGGACTGTGATGAAACGGTAGACGAATCCCCCGTCGACGGCGAGACCTACTGGCCCGACGTCGATGGCGATGGCTTTGGCGATCCGACCGCCGCCGAGGCGGCCTGCAGCGCCCCCGATGGCTTTGTCTCGGATGACCAGGACTGTGACGACGCCGAGCCGGCCACCAACCCGGGCGCCCTGGAGTGGTGCGACGAAGCCGACAACGACTGCGACGGCGAGGTGGACGAGGCCGAGGCGGTCGACGCCGCCCCCTTCTACCGCGACGCCGACGCCGACCGCTACGGCGTCGACACCGACACGGTGATCGCCTGCGACGAGCCGGCGGGCTACGCGCCCCAGGCCGGCGACTGTGATGAGACCGAGGTGACCGTTCATCCGGGCGCCAGCGAGCTGTGCAACGGCCGCGACGACGACTGCCTGGGCGACGTGGACGAAGACGACGCCGTAGACGCCGCCACCTGGACCCGCGACGTCGACCTGGACGGTCATGGCGACCCTGCCGGGGCCACCCTCGTCCAGTGCGCCGCGCCGAGCGGCTATGCCGCCCTGGCCGATGACTGCGACGATGGCGACGACAGCATCAGCCCCAGCGCGCCGGAGCGCTGCAACCTCGTCGACGACGACTGCGACGGGGCCACCGACGAGGCCAGCGCGACGGACGCCCCCACCTGGTATGCCGACGGCGATGGCGATGGCTACGGCGATCCCGCCGTCTCGGCCACCCAGTGCACCGCCCCCACCGGCTATGTGGCGAGCGGCCGCGACTGCGACGACAGCACCACCCTGGCCGCCCCCGGCCTCGCCGAGGTCTGCGACGACCTGCTCGACAATGACTGCGATGGCAGCGACAACACCTGCGCGCTCAGCGGGGTCTACACCGGCCTCGTCACCGACGGCGCCCAACTGGTCGGCGCGGCGGCCGGCGACGCGGCGGCGATCTCGGCGGCCGGCGTGGCCGACTTCGACGGCGACGGCTTCGGCGAGGCCCTGATCGGCGCCTCTGGGGCAGACCCGAGCGGCGCCGCGGCGGCGGGCGTGGCCTACCTGGTCGACGGCGGGCCCACCGGCAGCGCCAGCCTCGACACGGCGGCAGCGGTGACCTTCGTGGGCGAAGACGCCGGCGACGCCCTGGGCTGGACCGTCGACGCGGGCGGAGACCTGGACGGTGACCTCTACGGTGAGCTGTGGATCGCCGCCAGCGGCGCCGATCGGGGCGGCAGCAATTGGGGCGCCGCCTACCTCTTCTACGGCGGCGGCGGCCTCTCCGGCAGCGTGGATGTCGGCACCGCCGACGGCATCCTGCTGGGGCAGACCGGCTCCTCCAAGGTGGGCTCGGCCCTCGGCGAGATCGACGACTACACCGGCGATGGGCTCACCGACGTGCTGATCGGCGCCTCGGGCACCTATGTCGGCGGCGTGGCCCGCGGGGCCGCCTATGTGGTGGCCGGGCCGGTCTATGGTGTGCTCGACCTTGGTGTGTCGACCCTGATCCTGCAGGGCAGCGCCACCGGCGAAGAGCTGGGGGAGGAGGTGGCCGCCGGCGACCTCGACGGCGACGGCCTCGACGAGCTGGTGGTGGCCGGCGACGGCGTCTCCACCACCGCACCCGGGGTGGCCTACATCGTGGAGAGCGGGCTCACCGGCACCCAGACCATCACCACCGCGGCCACCAGCGTGCTCACCGGCGCCGCCAGCGCCGATCACCTCGGCTCTGGCCTCGCCATCCCGGGCGACATGAACGGAGACGGCACCGACGACCTCGCGCTGGGCGTGCGGGCCTACAACCGCGGGACCAGCGCCGATGTGGGCGTGGTCTACATCTTCACCAGCCTGCCGGCCAGCACCTCCACGCCGGCCAGCGCCGCCGCCGTCTCCATCGCCGGCACCCTCACCGGCGATCGCTTTGGCACCGACGTCGAAGCGGCGGGAGACGTGGATGGCGACGGTCTCGTCGACCTCCTCGTGGGGGCCGCCGGGGGCGGCACGGCGAACGCCGGGGCGCTGTATCTGTTCACGATGCCCCTGTCAGGCTCCCTGTCCGCCAGCGCCGCCGCCGCCCGCTTCGAGCCCGACTCCTCGGGCGACGACGCCTGCGACTACATCGGCCCGGGCGCCGACTTCGACGGCAACGGCTATGTCGACATCCTGCTGGCGGCGCCGGGCGACAGCGCGGGCGGGGCCGGTGCGGGGTCGGCCTTCCTCTTTTATGCGCACGGATTGTAAAGATAGCTCCCGGGAGCGCCAGGGGGCGCTCAGGGCCGCCGGAAGGTGCGGGCTGGGCCGACGGTCTGTGTCGCACCGTCCTGGGAGACCCAGGCCGCCGCCCCCCACTCCGTCGCCAGCGTGAGGGGGGCTCCGGCGAAGAGGGCGGTGGCGAGCCCATCGGCGACGAGGCCCTTGGGTGCCACCACGCTCACCAGCCGGTCGCCGGTGACTGGCGCGCCGGTGTCTCCGCGGTGGATGTGGCCGGGCTGCTGGTGGTCACCCGAGGTGGACAGCGCCTGATCGATCAGTCGCACCCGCGCCACCGGGCCCTTCGGCCCCTCCACCGTCACCCACCATCCCCGGCCCTGGGGCCCGTCCCCCGACGCGTACAGATCGCCGGCGGCGTCGACGATGAAGCGCTGGGCGCCGGCTGCACGAAGGGCCGCGGCGGCCTCGTCGACGAGGTAGCCCTTGAGAAGGCCGCCGAGGTCGAGGGGGCCGCTCGATCGCCACTGGGAGCCCTCCGCCACGAGGCGGGCCCGGCTGCGCCAGCCGAGGTTGAAGAGCCCGCCGCTGCCGGCGCGCAGGGCCTCGGCGAAGACAAAGAGCGACGCCGCCGCTGCGGGCAAGGTCAGGGCCTCGCCGCGGCCCAGGCGCGCGGAGAGGCTGTCGGGGCGCCATTCCGAGAGCGCCGCTTCGCCCGCTTCGATGGCGGCGTAGGCGGCGTCGGCCGCCCCGGGGGGCGCGTCGATCAGGGTGATGCCCACGACCGTGCCCATGGCGAGGCGGCTCTCGCGGGTGAGGCCGGCCTGGGCGAGCCCGACTAGGAGGGCGAAGAAGAGGGCGGCCACCACATCTCTCGCAGGCTGGCGCCGATCATCCAAAGCAGGCCCAGCAGCAGCCCCGCCGTGGCCGGCAGGGCCAGGATGCCGAAGGCGGCGCTGCCTTTGGCGATGGCCCAGGGCATGGCGATCTGCAGGGCCATACAGAGCAGGGTGACCACGCTCACCACCGCTCTTCCGCGGCCCAGTCGATACAGGTGGGCGACGACCAGCCAGATCATCGGCTCGGTAAACAGATGGAAGTGGGTGAGCTCCAGCAGCTGCCGGTCGCTCTTGGGGTAGATCATCTGCGCCTCGTCGCCCCGCCAGTAGGCGGCGGCGGCGGCAGAGGAGGCGCCCATGCTGTCGCCGTGCAAGAAGGCGGCCGTGACCAGCCCGCCGACCAACGCGACGAGGAAGGCGGTGTAGACGACCTTTCCGCCGCGGTCGAGGTGGCGGAGCACGCTGCCCTTGTGGGCGAATTCCCTCATGACGCCTGCTTCCAGTATTCGGCCATCAAGGCCAGGGCCCGCTTCACCCCCACGGCGATCGAGCGGGTGGAGATGGTGGCGCCCGAGACGATGCGGATGTCTTTTCCGGGGCGCAGGGGGGCTGCGAGGCCGAGCCCGA
>JBEIQK010000271.1:0-7735 GCA_040376505.1 Alphaproteobacteria bacterium
CGGGGGTGTGGCTGCAGAGGTGGAGCTCCACGTGCTTATCGATGCGGTCGGGATCGTAGCGTAGGTGCCTGGGTAAGGTGTCAGCGGCGGCGATGTCATGTGGGTGGCACAGGTCGCGCAAGGTCTGTTCAACGAGAGGGCTACCGCCGAAGAGCCCCCCAAAAAAACCAAAAAAAACAGCAGCACACCCCAAAACAGTATCGCCATCCGCCCCCACCCCAGGCACAAACCTCACAAACCCACCCTCACCCACCCACAAATACAAGGCCCCCCTAAAGCCGCCGCCGGTGCAGGTTGACCGTATTGCGCACCCGCTGCGCACCCCCCTCATCCAGCCCCTTCACCGCGACCCGCAGCCCGTCCCCCGCCCCCGAGAGGCTCACCGTCGCCTTCGCCTGCGGCAAGCTGCGCGCCACCTCATCGAGGTCCGCCAGCAAGCCCGGCGGCACCACCCCCCGGATGCACCGCGCTTGGCCACCCTGGAGCCGGATCACCCGCCCCGGCCGCACCCAAAGATAGAGCACGACCAGCCCACCCAGAACGAGAAGCAGGCTCAATGGCCGCCGAGGTAGGCCTTGCGCACCTCGTCCGAGGCCGCGAGCACGCTGGCCTTGTCGGAGAGCACGATGCGGCCCACGTCGAGGACATAGCCGTGGTGCGCCGCCTTGAGGGCGAGGTTGGCGTTTTGTTCGACCAGCAGGATGGTGGTGCCCTGCTGCTGGTTGATCTCGCGGATCACCTTGAAGATGACCTGCACGATCTGCGGGGCGAGGCCGAGGCTCGGCTCGTCGAGGAGCAGGAGCTTGGGCCGGGAGATGTAGGCCCGGGCGATGGCCAGCATCTGCTGCTCGCCGCCGGAGAGGGTGCCCGAGCGCTGGGCGAGCCGCTCGCGCAGGCGGGGGAAGAGGTCGAGGGCGCGCTCGCGATCGCGGGCGATGCCGGCCTTGTCATCGCGGCCGTAGGCGCCGATCTGTAGGTTCTCGTCGACCGTGAGGTTGGCGAAGATGCCGCGGCCCTCGGGCGCGTGGGCGATGCCCTGGCGCACCACCTCGTGCGGCGGCAGGCCGACGATCGAGCGCCCCTCGTAGAGGATCTCGCCGCGGGTGGGCTTGAGCAGGCCGCTGATGGTGCGCAGGGTGGTGGACTTGCCGGCCCCGTTGCCGCCGATCAGCGTGACGATGGAGCCCGCCTCGACCGAGAGGCTGATGCCATGCAGGGCGTGGATGGCGCCGTAGTGAACGTGCAGATCGCGGATCTCGAGCAGGCTCATTGGGCGCCCCCGGGCTCGTCGTCGGCGGTGCCCAGGTAGGCCTCGATCACCGCCGGATCCTGCTGGATGGCGGCGGGCGGCCCGCTGGCGATGACCACGCCGTGGTCGAGCACGGTGATGTGCTCGCAGATGCCCATCACGAGGCCCATGTCGTGCTCGATCAGCAGGATGGTCAGGTTGAAGCGGCTGCGGAGCTGCTGGATCAGCGCCGCCAGCTCCACCTTCTCCTGGCTGTTCATGCCCGCGGCCGGCTCGTCGAGCAGCAGCACCTTGGGGTTGGTGGCCAGGGCCCGCACGATCTCCAGGCGCCGCTGGTCGCCATAGGGCAGGTTGCGCGCCGCCTCGTCGGCCCGCTTGCGCAGGTCGAAGATGTCGAGCAGCTCCAAGGCCTCTTCGGTCATCGCGGCCTCTTCGGCCATCCAGGCGGGCGTGCGCAGCAGGGCTTGCAGCGAGCTGGTTTGGGCCCGCAGGTGGGCGCCGATCAGCACGTTGTCGAGCACCGACAGCTCGCCAAAGAGGCGGATGTTCTGGAAGGTGCGGGCCATGCCGGCCGCGGCGATGCGGTTGGGGGCGAGCCCGTTGAGGCGCTGGCCGGCGAGGCGGATCTCGCCGCTGTCGGCCTGGTAGACGCCGGTGAGCAGGTTGAAGACCGTGGTCTTGCCGGCGCCATTGGGCCCGATGAGCCCGTGGAGGCCGCCGGCCGGCACGTCGAGGCGAAAGCCGGCGACCGCCTTGAGTCCGCCAAAGGCGATGCTGACGTCGTGGGCGTGCAGCAGACCCTCGCTCATCGGGCCCCCTTGCGGGCGAAGGGCCCCAGCTGCCACAGCTCGCGCACGCCAAAGAGACCCTGGGGGCGCAGCAGCATCATCAGGATGAGCGTGAGCGCGTAGGCGATCATCCGGTACTCGCTGAAGCTGCGGAAGAGCTCGGGGATCACCGACAGCACGATGGCGGCGATGATGGTGCCCGAGATCGAGCCCATGCCGCCCAACACCACCATGATCACGATCTCAAAGGACTTCTGAAAGCCGAGCTCGCGTGGGTTCAAGGTGGTGCCCACCTCATGGGCGAAGAGCGAGCCGGCGATGCCCGCGAAGAAGGCCGCGTAGACGAAGGCCCGCACCTTGAGCCGGGTGGTGGGCACCCCCATCGCCTCGGCGGCGATCTCGTCTTCGCGGATGGAGAGCAAGGCCCGGCCGTGGGTGCTGCTCTTCAGGCGGGCGCTCAGCAGCAGCACGGCCGTCACCGCGGTCCAGACCCAGAAGAGGTTGGTGTGAAAGGGCAGCCCGTTGAAGCCGAGCGAGCCGCCCACCTGGGTGAACCAGTCGGTCACCGGCATCGCCCGCACCGCCTCGGCGGTGGCGGCGTCTCCGCCGGCGCTGACGACGTCGCCGCTGCGCTGCACCACCACGCGCAGGATCTCGCCAAAGCCCAGCGTGACGATGGCGAGGTAGTCGCCGCGCAGCCGCAGCGAGGGCAGCCCCACCACAAAGCCGGCCAGGGCCGCCGCGAGCCCGCCCACCAGGGTCGCCACCGCAAAGAGCAGCGCGCCGGGCGTGAACAGCCCCGGCTCGACCATCGCCGTGCCGAAGAGCGCGAAGCCCCCGTAGTAGGTGATCGAGCCGGCCACATAGCCGCCGACGGCCATGAAGCCGGCGTGGCCGATCGAGAACTGGCCGGTGAAGCCGTTCACGAGGTTGAGCGAGACCGCCAGCACGATGTTGATGCCGACGTCCATCAGCACCTTGGTGTAGAAGCCGCCCAGGCTCGGCGTGGCGAGGTGGAGCAGGGCGGCGAGGCCGAGCCCGGCCGCCACGGGCCCCAGGCTGCTGAGCAGGGCGCGCCCGGGGGGCGGAACATGGGCCGCGCTGCGGCTGGCGAGATCGCGCATCAGACCTTCTCCTTCACCGCCTTGCCGAGGAGCCCCTCCGGGCGGACCAGCAAGACCACGATGAGGAGCACAAAGACGTAGACATCCCGCAGGTGGGGGCTCAGGTAGGCGGCGCCGAAGAGCTCCACCAGCCCGATCAGCAGCCCGCCCGCCATCGCCCCGCGCAGGTTGCCGATGCCGCCCACCACCGCGGCGACAAAGGCCTTGAGCCCGAGGAGGATCCAGGTCGGGTGCGCCGCCTGGTTGAGGCCGGGGTACTTGGCCGCGTTGAGGAAGCCCGCCGCCGCCGCCAGGGCCGAGCCCACCACAAAGGTAAACGAGATCACCCGGTCGACCGGGATGCCCATCAGCGCGGCGGTGCGCGTGTCGTAGGAGACCGCTCGCATCGCCAGCCCCAGCCGGGTGCGGTGCACCAGGAACTCCAGCCCCAGCATCAGCCCCACCGAGACGCCGATCACCAGCACATCGACCAGGGGCAGGTTCACCCCGGCCAGGGTGGCGAGGTTGAGGTCGGGCACCAGGGCGGGCATGCGCTGGGGCTGGGTGCCAAAGAGGGCCGGCAATTGGCCGGTGTTCTCGATGAGCAGCGACACGCCGATCGCGGTGATCAGCACGTTGATGCGCGGCGCGCTGCGAAGGCGCCGGTAGGCGAGGCGCTCGATCAGGAAGCCCAGCAGCCCGCAGGCCGCCATCGAGCCCACCAGCACCAAGGCCGGCGCGAACCAGGGGATCTCCGCCCCAACCCCGCTGTAGCCAAGGGCCATCGCCAGGGCCCAACTCACCCAGGCCCCGAGCATGAAGACATCGGAGTGGGCGAAGTTGATGAAGCGCAGGATGCCGTAGACCATCGTGTAGCCAAGCGCGATCAGCGCATACAGGCTGCCGACGGCCACGCCATCCAACAGGGTTTGGAGGAGTCGGGTCAAGGCGGGCTCAGCAGATCAGGGGGCGCCGGACTTGCCGGCCTTGCCGGGACCGGCGGGCGGCGCGCCCTTGGCGGGAGCGGCCTCGGTGGGGGCGGGCGCATTGGGAGCCGGAACGGCCCCGCCCTCAGCGGCGACCGGGGCGGCGGGCGGCGCTGCATCGGCGGCGCCCGGGGGCTTGACCGTGGCGACATAGACGGGCTTGCCGCCCTTCATCTCGAGGACCACGGCCGACTTCTGGGCGTTGCGCTCGGCGTCGATGGTGATGGAGCCGGTCACGCCGGGGAAGTCCTTGGTCTCCGCCAGCGCCTTGGCGATGGCCTTGCCGTCGGTGGAGCCGGCGCGGCCGATGGCGTCGACGAGCAAGCGGGTGGCGTCGTAGCCGAGCGCGCCCATGCCGTCGGGCACCCGGCCGTAGCGGGCCTGGTACTTCTTCACGAACTCGGCCACCTCGGGGCGGGCCTCCTCCACGGCGTAGTGGTTGGAGTAGTAGCCGCCCTCGATGGCCGTGCCGCCGATCTCGGCGAGCTTGGGCGAGTCCCACCCGTCGCCGCCGAGCAGCTTGGCGTTGATGCCGAGCTTCTTCACCTGGATCGCGATGTTGCCGACGTCGGTGTAGTAGCCGGGGATGAAGATGGCGTCGGGAGCCCCATCGCGGATGGTGGTGAGCTGCGCGCTGTAGTCCTGGTCGCCGGCCGTGTAGGCCGCCTCGGCCGAGATCACGCCGCCGCCCGCGGTGAAGGCCTTGACGAAGTCGTCCTTGAGGCCCTTGGAGTAGGCGCTGGCCTGATCGTAGAGGATGGCGACCTTCTTCGAGTCCAGGGTGTCCTTGGCGAAGGTGGCCATGACGTAGCCCTGGAAGGGGTCGATGAAGCAGACCCGGAAGATCATGTCGCCGATCTGGGTGACCTGCGGGTTGGTGCTGGCCGGGCTCACCATCGGCACGCCCATCTGCTGGGCCACGCGCCCGCCGGCGATGGAGAGGCTGGAGGCCACCTCGCCCACGATGGCCACCACCTTGTCGTCGGTGATGAGGCGGGTGACGGCGGTGCCGGCCTCCTGGGTCTTGCCCTGGGTGTCGTAGTCCTTGACCACCACCTGCTTGCCCAACACGCCGCCTGCCGCGTTGATCTCTTCGAGGGCCAGCATCACGCCCTCATGGGTGCCCTGGCCGAAGGTGGCCTCGGCGCCCGTCATCGAGCCATACTCGCCGATGACGATGGTGTCGGCCGCTTTGGGGGGCGCGCCCGCCTCGGGCCCGCCGGCCGGCTTCTCGTCGCCGCCACAGCCAGCGGAGAACAGGACCAGGGTGGCGGCCAGGGCGGAGATCAAGGCCCGACGGCCGGCAAAGAGCGAAGCGGAGCGCATGGTGGAACCTCACAGAGCGCGGCCATGTAGCGGGGGCCGTCCGCCGCGTCAACGGGCCTCCCGATCCGCGCCGCAGGCCGCTTCCCGCGCGGGAGGCCCCTCCGTTTGGCGCTCGGTCTGCGTGTCGACGGATCGACCGCGCCGCCCGGGATGGTTAGAGCGCCGCCCCTGCGCGGAGGCCCCCGATGGCTCGCACCCCAGACTCCAGCCTGGACGGCACCCCACCCACCCGCCCCGCCAGAGCCGCCAAGCCCGAGTGGCTCAAGGTCAAGATGCCGGGCGGCGAGCGCTACAACAGCATCAAGGGCCGGGCCCGCGAGCTGTCGCTGCACACCGTCTGCGAAGAGGCGCGCTGCCCCAACATCGGCGAGTGCTGGGGCGGCGGCACGGCCACCTTCATGGTGATGGGCGGCATCTGCACGCGCGGCTGCCGCTTCTGCGCGGTCACCACCAAGAAGGTGGGCATGCCGCTGGATCCCGACGAGCCGGTGAAGGTGGCCGAGGCCATCGCCGAGCTGCAGCTCGACTACGTCGTGGTCACCAGCGTCGACCGCGACGACCTCCCCGACCAGGGTGCCGCCCACTTCGCCGCCTGCATCCGCGCCATCCGGGCCCGCAACCCGCACACCTTGATCGAGGTGCTCATCCCCGACTTCCGCGGTGATCGCACCCTGCTCGCGGTGGTGGTCGAGGCCCGGCCCGACGTGCTGGCCCACAACGTGGAGTGCACCGAGGGCCTCACCGCCCGGGTGCGCGACGCCCGGGCCGGCTACCGCCAGAGCCTCAGCGTGCTGGCCGCCGTCAAGGAGCTGGACCCGGTGCGCACCACCAAGAGCTCGATCATGGTGGGCCTGGGCGAGACCGAGGCCGAGGTGCTGGTCACGATGGACGACCTGCGCGCCGTCGGCTGCGACTTCCTCACCGTGGGCCAGTACCTGCAGCCGAGCGAGAAGCACCTCGCCGTGGTCGACTTCATCCGCCCTGAACAGTTCAGCCGCTACGAGGCCCTGGGCCTGGAGCGCGGCTTCGCCTACGTCGCCAGCGGCCCGCTGGTGCGCTCCTCGTACCGCGCGGGCGAGTTCTTCATCCGCCAGCACCTCAGCCAGGGCCGCGCCGAGGCGGTCGAAGGTTCTTCGCAGTGAACACCGGCGTCGTCGTCCATCGCAGCCTGCCCGCCCTCCTCGCCGAGCGCCCCGCCCTGGTCGTTCTGGGCGAGGCCCAGGGCCTCAGCCCCGCCACCGCCGGGCTCGCCGCTGCCTTTCCCGGGCGCCTGCTCGGCCTGCCCGCCGCCGACGCCACCCTCCTGGGGGTGGCTACCGGCCTCGCCCTGGGCGGAAAGCAGGTGTTGGTCGAGCTCTCCGGGCCGGCCTCCCTGGCGGCCATCGCACCGGCCCTCGCCGCCGAGGCCGCCCGCTTCGCCCGCGCCGAGGGCTTTGCGCTCTCCCTGGTGCTGCGGGTGCCCCTCGCCCCCGGAGAGGCCCTGCCGGCCGGCCTCACCGCCGCGCTGGGGGTGGATGTCTACGCCCTGGCCCGCGCCAGCGAGTGGCCGCAGCTCATTCGCTTGCTGCTCGACAAGGGCCAGCCCGTCGTGCTGATCGAGGCCGTCTCCGCCGAGGGCCCGGAGTTGGGCGGCCAGCCCGGCGCCGGTCGCAGCCTGCGCAGCGGGGCCGACGCCACCGTGATCGCCGCTGGTGGCGACCTCTCCCTCGCCCTCGAGGCCGCCGAGGCCCTCGCCGCCGAGGGGGTGGAGGTCGATGTGCTCGATCCGGGCAACCTGCGCGCCCCCGCGCTGTCGTTGCTGGCCGGGCGGGTCAATGAGACCGGCCACGTCGTCTATGTCGGCCTCGCCGCCCAGGTCGCCGAGACTGTCAACGCGGCCGCCTTCCTGCGCCTGGAGTCGCCGCCCCAGGTCTGCGCGCCCGAGGGCATCGCCAGCGCCGTCCGCGCCGCCCTCGCCTACTAGTTCACCCCTACGATGCGCCGCCCCCGCTGCGGCCAGGAGCCTTGCCCATGTTCGTGTTTCAACTGCCCGAGATCGGCGAAGGCGTCGTCGAGGGCGAGATCGTCAAGTGGCGCGTCAACGAAGGCGACCTCATCAGCAAAGACCAGCCGGTCTGCGAGGTGATGACCGACAAGGCCACCGTCGAGATCACCAGCCCCGTGTCGGGCCGCATCGGCAAGCGGATGGGCAATGAGGGCCAGATCATCAAGGTCCACACGCCGATCCTGGAGATCGCCACCAGCGGCGGCGCTCCGGTCGCCACGGGCCACGCGCCCAAGCAC
>JBEIQK010000043.1:0-16576 GCA_040376505.1 Alphaproteobacteria bacterium
CCGGTCTGCACGACGGCGCCGGTGTTGTCGTACTGCGGGCCGGTCCAGGAGAGCATGACCCCCTGGGGTAGCAGCGGCAGGGTGGTGGTGGTCGCCTCATTGGCCACCAGCGGCATCGGGATCGAGCCGACGTTGGCGTCCTCGGGCGGCAGGCCGCCCGGGCAGGTGACCGCCACCGGCGCGCCGTGCTTCCAGTTGGCCGCGCGGATGACGCGGGTGGGGGCGTCGGTGAAGGTGCCGGTGCCGACATCCGCGGTGCCCACGAGGGCCTCGGGCTGGTAGACGTCCAGCTCGCTGTAGTAGGCGAAGAGGCTCTCCACGCTGGTGAGCGGGTAGACCGAAGGCCGCCGCCCGATTCCGAAGGCGATGCCGTCGTTCTCGGAGACGAAGGTGATGGCGTCACCGACATCCGAGGTGTTGTTGAGGTAGGCCCGCGGCTCGAAGTTGGTGTAGCAGGCGCCCTCGACCTCCGGCGGCATCCCGAAGGTGCCAAAGAGGGTGTCGGTGGCGGGCAGGTCCTGCTCCATGATGAAGCCAAGCCCGTAGATCAGGCCGTAGGGCGGCTTCATCTGGGCGAAGGCCGGACCCACCTCATCGTAGGAGAGCAGGCCGAGCAGGCCCAGCGGCAGGCCGCCGCCCGAGAAGTTGACGTAGTCGAGCTCGATGACGCCGCCGAAGTTGGTGGGCGTGGGGCCCACCTCATCGGGGCGGAGCCCGACGCCGGCGAACTTCACGCTCGTCGGGGTGACGTCTCGGCCGCAGGCGGCGAGGACCACCGAGCCCAGGATCAACATGCGCAGAGGGTTGTTCATGGGTGTCACCTACCAGCCCGTACCGAAGCCGATGTAGTAGCGGAACCCGGCCGGCTCGGTCTCGTTCGAGAGCTCGTCGCCCAGGGCGTTCTCACTGGTGTCAAAGAGGTCATCGCCGTTGACGTCGCCGTAGCCGCGGATCTCGTTGAAGCCATAGGCCACGCGGGCAAAGCTGTCCCACGGCATGCCGTGGAAGATCACGCTGCGCACGCGAAGCTCGGCGCTGGCGTCGTACAGCATGCTGTTGCCGTTCTTGTAGGCCTCGTCCACGAAGGGGATCTCGCGGGTGACCGCGTCGGCGTCGCGGGCGATGCGCTCGCCGTAGCGAGACAGGTAGTAGTCGCCCGCGTCCTCGGGAGGACGGAAGGACCACAGGTTGCCCGCCGTGCCGGCCATCTGGAAGTACACGCCGTAGGTGTACAGAGGGCCGATGCGCTTGTAGAAGTGCTCGGCGATCGGGAAGCGGTAGGCGAGGTTGAAGATCGCCATCGTCTCGCCCGACAGCGAGTAGTTGGGGTAGCCCGCGAAGAGCGTGTTGGGGCGCAGGTTTCCGTAGCCATACTGGTAGGGGTGCTGCCCACCGGCGTGGAACTCATCCTGGCCGTCGACGTTGCGGTCGGTGGCGCCGAGCCGCGCGTCCAACTGGAAGACATGCCGCCCGCGCCGCGCATCTTCGAGCAGGGGGATGCCGAGGGTGGGCATCGGGATCTGCTCAACCCAGCGCAGCTCGCCCTTGTTGTACTCGTAGGCGTCGAGGAGCTGCCCGTCGTCCACCGCCGCGCCGCCGTAGGGCTCGTAGACCACGTCGGTCCAGCCGTGGGCGCCGGTGACGTCGATGGTGCGGCCGAAGGTGACGCTGCCCGCCTGGGCCAGGAAGGCGTTGTTGGAGAAGGTGGCGGTCAAGCCCGCCTCCGCCCCCTGCATGTAGCGCTCGAAGACGCCGCTGTCGGTGCCCTTGATGCCGAACTCCAGGAACTGACCGTAGGCGGTGGTGGAGAAGACCCCGTTCCAGGGGTACTCAATCGCCGCCGAAGCGATGTTGACATACTGCGAGTTGCGAATCTCGTAGATGTCCTGGTCATCGGAGGTGGTAGTGTCCTGGTCCTGATCGAGCAGGTAGCCGCCGCCGTACTTGATCTCGTAGTGGTAGGCCATCAGGTACAGATTGGGGTACCAGCCCTGGTAGAAGTACTGGCCCATGAACAGAGGGTCTTCGCCGAGCAGCGTGTAGATGGCGCCGCCGTGCTTCTCCACATAGTCCTGGAAGAAGACCTGGAAGCCGCTGATGAGGCCCCAGTCGGTGCGCGACTCGTTCTCCACCCGGAACATCGGCACCGCGGTGGGGGCGATGAAGGACCGGTAGGCGCGGTAGGGCTTCGTGGACTCGGCCCACTTGGAGAGGTCCTCGGTGAAGGCGATGCTGGCCTTCACCTCTTCCTGGTCGATCTCCTTGCCGGTGACAAAGAGGTGATCGGCCGGGGCGTTCAAGAACTGCTCTTTGGGCAGTCCGTGGATCTTCCAGCCGTGCGCCGTGTAGTAGGCGAAGAGGAGGTTGCCCTCCGGGCTGATCTGCGGGTTGGTGGCCCCGCCGATGACGTTGGTGATCTGAACGGTCTTGTCGCTGGCCGGGTCGTAGGCGTAGACGTTGAAGATGCCGTCGGGCTCTGCGGCAAAGTAGATCCGACCGTCTTTCGACCAGTGCGGGTCCATCTCCTCCCACTGATCCCAGGTAATGGCGTGGAGGTTGGAGCCGTCGGCGTTCACGACGTACAGGTTTTGTACGTAGTTCTTGAAGATGCCGAAGACGAGCTGCTTGCCGTCGGGCGACCAGTCGACCTTCTGCAGCCAGGTCCCGTCCTTGAAGTTCGTCAGGTGCTTCTTGTCGCTGCCATCGAGGTTGATGGTGACAAGGTTGAGCGTTCCGTCGGTGTACTCAAAGTACGCGACCTTGGAGCCATCGGGGCTCACCGCCGGATCAAAGCCGCGCTTGGTGTTGGGGATGGTGCGCCAGCTCCCCTCTTCGTACTTCTCGCGCTTGTTGAGGGTGTGTTTGCGCTCCCGCGTGGTGACGGTGCGGTTGCCATCCTTCTTTTCGCGCGTGGGCAGATCGTAGTAGATCAGCTCCTTCCAGTTGTAGCCGTCGACCTCAAGGGTGATGTTGGTCAACGACTTCCAGGTCGACGAAGGCCGGGTGCTGTCTTCGCGACCGGTGACGACCACCGCGTCCTTGCCGGGGACGAAGTCCCAGCCGTGCTCGAAGTCCGCAGGCACGGCGGTGGAGAGCAGAGCTGCCTCTTCGCTGCGGGCGGGGTCTCCGGGGACGTAGCCGGTCCACTCGTACATCTGATCTTCGCTGGAGCGGAAGATCGAGACGTGCTCGTACAAGGTGGCGAAGTTCAAGATGCCCACGTACTTGCCGTCGGGCGAGATACGCGGCTCCGTGGCGTACTTGGAGGTGTTCTCCTTCAGGTCTTCGCGGCGCCAGGCCGGGTACTTCTCCGTCCAGGCGTCGCGCGCCTCGGGGTCGGTGAAGTCCCAGTCCGCCGGCGCGCCGATGACCTCGCGGCCCACCACCTCGCCCCGCGCCTTCACCCGGTCGTACTGGGCGTTGTAGCGCTGGGTCACATAGGCCCGCCAGTCGTTGTAGAGGGTCTCGGCGTCGACACCGAGCACATCCTCGATGACCGACTCCCAGGCCGGCCGCCAGCCCTTGCCGTATTCATGGGCGAAGGAGGCATAGGTCTTGTCGCCGAAGCGCTGCCGCAGGTACTGACCGAAGCTGTAGCCCTGCTGGTAGTAGCGCTCGCCGTCGCCCCAGTCGCTCTTGTTGGCGCGGGTGTGCCACTCGTCGTACTCGAGGAGACGGTCCTCCAGCACGGTCATGCGGATGTTCTGGTCGCGAGAGGCGGTCCACCAGTTGTAGCCGGCCTGATCAGACCAGTACTCGGCGCCGCCCTCGGTCCAGAAGACCGAGTCGCCGTCGGCGAAGTAGATCTCGGCGCCCACGTCGACGTTGTTGATGCCGTCTTTGTAGAGGCCGCCCACGCTCACCGCCTGCGTGCCTTCGGCGAAGGGCGCGTTGGCCTTCAGCGAGACGACGTGGGCGAACTCGTGCACGAGCACGTCGGCGAACCACTCCATGCGGCCGCGCATGCGGTAAAAGGTGCCGCCCGGGTTCGCGGAGATCTCGATCCAGTCCCAGGGAGGGATGGTGAAGCCCTCCAGGTCGTCGGACTGGTTGAGGAGCACGATGTGAACCTGCTCCTTCAAGTAGTAGTTGAACTCCCCGCACATCTTCGGCCACATCTCTTCGGCCACCTGGGCGGACTTCCGCGCCGAGTATTCAGCCGTGAGGTAGTGCTCATTGCCCTCTGCCGCGGTCTTCTTGGAGACCGGGTAGTGGACGACGAAGTGCTCGGTCTCGATGGAGTACCAGTCGAGATCGGGGTGGTTGTAGGGAAAGACAAACTTCGCTTGCGCGGACCCAGAGAGGGTCAGGGCGCCCAGGAGGCTCGCGCCAGCGAGAAGCCGGGAGACGGTGCGGAACATCGGCAGCCTTCCTTCCGAGATCAGTACCGGAACTCAACCGTTCCGCTGTAGGTGTTGCCGAGCGTCGGGTGGATGTCCTCGATCGGCCAGAAGAGCAGGTCCTCTCCCTTCACAGGGATGGAGGCCCGCGCGATGAAGTCCACGCCGCGCGTGATGTTGAAGGTGGCCCCTGCGTTGCCATCAATGGCGACGCCGTCCGAGCCCTCGACCGCGAACATGTTGTCAGACATGAACAGACCTTCGGACGTATTGCCGATCAGGGTCTCGTCGCGGCGGGTCATGGTGGCCCCGCCGTTGAGGGCCACCGGCCCCACCTGCAAGAGCAGGTCGCCCTTGACCCGCACCAGATCGCCCGGCTTGATGCGGCCGGAGAACTGGTTCAGCTCGGTCTCGATCAGGTACTGCACGACGCCCGACATGCGCCGAACGTAGGCGGCGTCGAGGGTCACAGCGGCCGGACCGACCTGCTTCTTGGCGGCGAGGCCGACCGTGACGTCGGGGGTGCCCGTGGTGAGCACCACCGCCGAGAAGGTGGAGGGGCCGCCCACGTAGTTGCCGGGAGACTCGTTGGCCGCGGGCGCCTTGTAGTCGCCGTAGGCGATCACCGAGGTCATCGGCGTGGCGGTGGACCGGAAGAGCTCGTAGCGCAGGCCGAAGTTAGGATCGCCCAGGCCGAACTGCTCGATGTCGGTCTGGAGCGACTCGTTGGTGAGGTGCACGTAGTGCGTCTTCACGGTCCAGAAGAGCTCGCCGCGGCGCGCGAAGCCATAGCGGATGTCGAGGCGCTCGGTGGTGTAGGTCCACTCCGAGCCCGGCGCGAAGTCGATCTTCTCGCCCTCGTCGCTCCAATACTGGGTGGCGTTCTTCATCTCCACGCCCACGCCGAATTCGAGCCAGCCCTTGCCGATCAGCAAGGGTCGCTCCACTTCGCGGGCCGACAAGGACTCGCGCATGGTCTTGGCCTGGAATCCGGCCGCCATCGCCGAGGGCGAGAGCGCCCCAAGGCCGAGCAGGAACAAAAGCTTCCGGGTCATCGAGGGGCTCCCGTCGGGAGGCTGGGCGAGGCGACCGAAGCGGCCTTGCCTGCTGAAGAAGAGAAGCAACGAAGAGGAGGATTCACGACCGAACCCACGCGGGGCTCGACGCGGCCGAACCTACCGCAAGGGTACCTGCGGCGGCCGGCGGGGGGCGGAGGACCGCCACCCCAGAGGCGAGGGGCAGGCTTATTCCATGCCCCCCCATGGGTGTCAAGGCGCCGCCTGCCACATGGTGACGCCCTCGTTTTTTGCCGCCGGCCGCCTTGCTCCCCTGGGGGCCAGCGCATACACGGCGCCCCCCGGAGGCACCCATGCCGCCCGCCCGCACGATGGCCTCGCGACCGGCTGCCTGGCCGCACAGAGCCCCCTTCACGGCGCCCCTGCGCACGATCTGGCCGCTCGCAGGCATGCTCGGGTTGTGCGCCTGCGCGCTCATCCCCCAGGCCGAGCAGGGCGACGCGCCCGACATCACCGGCCAGGATGTGCGGCTGACGATCCTGCACACCTCCGACCTGCACTCGCGCCTGCTCCCCTATGCCTTCGATCCCAGCTTCACCGACAACGCCCTGGGCCTGTCGGACGGCACGGGGCCCTACGGCGGCATGGCCCGCATCGGCTACATCCTCAAGCGCGAGCGCGCGCGCTCCGGCCGCGTGCTGCACCTGGACTCGGGCGACTGCTTTCAGGGCGCCATCATCTTCAACGAGTTCCTGGGCGAAGCCGAGCTGCGCCTGCAGTCGGCCGTGGGCCTCGACGCTGCCGTCATCGGCAACCACGAGTTCGACGCCGGCGCCACCAACCTCGCCGAGCAGTACGGCGCCTGGGGCACCTTCGACCTGCTGGCGGCCAACTACGACTTTCGCGACTCCGACCTGCCCTGGGCCAACCTCCTCGAAGACGAGGTCAAGCCCAGCGTGCTCTACGATCTCGACGGTCTCAAGGTCGGCGTGATCGGCCTCGCCAACCTGTCGAGCCTGAACAGCATCTACGACGAGTCCAACTCGCTCGGCGTCAAGGTGATCGAGGCCTTCGAGGTCATCCCCGACGAGGCCGCCAAGCTGCGCAGCCAGGGGGCCGACATCGTCATCGCCGTCTCGCACATGGGCCTCGACGACGATCAAGACCACGCCCGCACCCTGCCCGACGTCGATCTCTACATCGGCGGCCACCACCATGTCGCGATCAACCCGCCGCCCATCGTGGTGAACGAAGAGACCGGCCAACGCATCCCGGTGGTGCACTCCGGCGCCTTCGCCAAGTTCGTCGGCCGAATGGACCTCGTCGTCCGCGACGGCGAGGTGCTCACCATCGACTACCAGCTCTTTCCGATCGACAGCAACGTGCCCGAAGACCCCGAGATCGTCGACATCCTCGAAGAGTACAGCGAGGCGATCTCGACCAACTACAACACGGCCCAGGTCATCGGCTACGCCGAGAGCCAGCTCACCCGCTACGGCAGCACCGGTGGCGACTCGATGCTGGGCAACCTGACCGCCGAGTCGATGCGATTCTACCCCGGCGTCGAGACCGAGATCGCGCTCACCAACACGCTGGGCATCCGCGCCGATCTGCCGGTGGGCGACATCACCATCGACAACCTCTTCAACACCATGCCCTTCGACAACACCATCACCACGATGTTCTTGTCGGGGCGCGAGGTGCAAGAGCTGCTCGACTACGTGTCGTGGCGCTCCACCGAGCGCGGCTGCCAGAGTCAGGCCCAGGTCGCCGGCATCACCTTCGACATGGTCTGCAACCCCGAAGATCCGCACGCTGCCAACATCGTCATCAATGGCATCCCCCTTGATCTCGACGGCACCTACGAGCTCGCCACCAACGACTACATCGCCCATGGCGGCTCGGGCTTCGAGGTGTTGGAGCGCAAAACCACGCAGGTCGACACCGGCATCTCGATTCGCGACGTCGTAAAATCGGCGATCATCCAGTACCATACGCTTCCCCAGGTGGAGGCGGGCATCTGCGTCGAAGACGGACGCATCAACCCGGTGTACTGATGGCCACCCCCTGTAAACGCCTCCTCCCCGCCCTCTTCGTCTTCGCCTGCAGCGAGTCGAAGGTGGGTCCGCGCATCGAGCCCACCTTCATCGAGGTGACCCTCGATGGGGAGACCGGCTCGGCCGAGGCCCCCCTCGCCTTCAGCGGCGAGCCGGCCACCTGGACGCTCACCGCCCAGGCCCTCGACAAGAACCGCGAACCCTACGCGCTCACCGGCGATCTGACCGCCCACGTGCGCCCCGGGCGCCTCGTCGGCGACCCGAAGATCGCCATCGAGAACGGCCTGTGGACCGGCACCCTCACGATCGAGGCCGCCTTCGGGCCCACCCGCCTGTGGCTGGCCGATGAGGGCGACAAGGACGTCGACACCGAGCGGGCCCCGAGCTTCGCCACCGGGGTCAGCAAGGCCATCTTCTACGCCCTGCCCACCATCGGCGAGGCCCAGCGCTTCGAAGACCCCGAGTCCAACCAGATCGACGGCGAGTGGGGCGACTTCCGCATCGCCGACCGCCGGGTGGTGATCACCGAGGTCGGCACCGACGGCTTCTGGGCCACCGACCTCGACGACGGCCCGGCCGGCCACGGCAGCCTCTTCGTCTACACCTTCGGAAAGCCGCAGGGCATCGTGGCCGGCAGCCAACTCGCCAGCCTCTCGGGGGGCGTGCAGGAGTACCTCGCCACCACCCAGCTCTCCTTCCCGACCTACACTGCGGTTCCCGACGTGACGCTGCCGATCCCCGAGGCGGCCCCCCTCGATCCGGCGGCCTTGTGCTCGGACGGCGAGGTCGACTCCACCCTGGCCGAGGCCTACGAGTCCAGCCGGGTGGTGCTGAGCACGGTCACCATCCCCGAGTCGATGGCCGAAGGCGGCGATGACTACGCCGACTACGTCGAGTTCGGCCAGTGGCCGGTCACCGCCAGCAACGGCTGCACCTTCTACGTCGACATCACCGGCGCCAACCTCGACTACACGCCGCCCGACCACATCGGCGAGACGCTGCCCCAGGTGAGCGGCGTGCTGGTGCAGGTGTGGAACAAGTGGATCATCCAGGTCCGCGACAGCGCCGACCTCGTCACCGCCTCGGGCGCCGCCCGCAGCAGCTCGGGCGCCAGCGCCCTGCGCGGCCGCCTGCCCCCCCGCCATCGCCCCACTCCTCGGTAGGGATCCATGCTGACGCTCCTCGCCCTGTCTCTCGCCGCCGCTGCCAGCGACTTCGCCGACGTGTGGATCACCACCGCCTTTGAAGACACCAACCTGCGCACCGGCCCCGACGCCGGCAGCCCCTCGGCGAACTTCGTCCAGCGCGGCAACCGCGTCTTCTTCGAAGACTACGAGACCCGCACCTCCGACGACATCTCGCGGGCCCAACTGGTGCTCTACCGGGCCGACGAGGGCTTCTACAAGGGCTGGTCCACCGAGGCCGCCTTCGTGCTGCGCTACTCGCCCTACCTCGACCCGGCCAAGACCAAGCCCGGCGTCGACCTCCGCGACGATGGCTCCTACGTGCGCATCATCCGCGACCTGCCCGGAAAGAAGCACACCGTCTCGCTCACCGGCTACGCCGTCGACGCCGGGCGCTTTCGGCTCGGCTACTCCTACGACCTCACCTGGGGCGGTAAGGAGATCCACTCCTTCACCACCGGCGCGGCGCCTGGCGCCCGCCTGCAGTGGCAGAAGGAAGGCAGCTACGCCTTCGTGGGCATGAAGTCGGCGGTGGGCGACTACATCGACCCTGACACCCTGCGCACCAACAACCAGGCCTACTACGGCTACCTCGCGGGCGGCGGCGTCGAGCTGGCCGAGAAGCTCAAGGTGGAGCTGGGGCTCGGCAGCTTCGAGCAGGGGCAGATCCTCAACGTGAGCGAGACCACCTCCGAGCTCTACGGCGACCTCATCAAGGCCGCCGGCGTGAGCGCCCAGGTGGCCTACCGCACCACCGTCGACATCCCCTTCATCGAGTCCAATGATCTCAAGCTCTACCGAAACGGGCCCGAGCACATCAAAGACACCTACATCCGCCACAGCAAGGTGGATGGCGTCGGCTTGCTCATCCAGGCCGAGGTGGACAGCCTCTCCCACAACCTGCTGTCGGCCGACAGCAACGACGAGACGGTGGTGGAGAAGGGGCTCGCCGGCGACGTGCAGACCGTCATCGCCTTTGGCAGCACCGCGGTCGGCATCGACGCCGTCTACAAAGACCTCTCCTACATCCTCTTCAACGTCCCCGGCCTCACCAGCGGCGTGGCGATGAGCGAGGACATGAAGACCACCCCGCAGCTCTACGCCCGCTTCAAGGCCGAGCACCACATCCCCAAGGCCCACGTCACGCCCAACATCGGCTTTGGCCTGATGCAGCCGGCCACCTACGAGACCAGCAGCGGCACCTTCGTGCAGTACACCGAGCGCGACAAGGAGAAGGTGCCCGACGGTCAAGACGCCGCCGCCATCCTCAGCACCGTGGCCGGGGCCCAGGTGGACTTCAGCAAGTCGGTGGTCTTTGTCGGTGAGGTCCTCTACACCGTCGACAACAACCTCTCCGACTACGTCTCCACCGACGACGAAGACGCCAGCCTGGGCGGCGTCCGCCTCGCCGCGGTCGAAGAGGAGCGCAAGGCCCTTGGCTTCAACCTGATGATGCGCGCTCGCTTCTAGGCGCGCCCGGCCCGGCCGTCGCCCTACCGGCGGCGGCCCATCGCCTGGAAGGTCTCGTTGTTGCGCACCCGGCGGACCACCGAGACATCGGTGTAGCCCTCGGTCATGTACATCTGCTCTACCTTCTCGCGGTTGAACCAGCGCTTGACGGGGATGCGCAGCCGATCGTAGACGTCGGCCACCACCACGTCGTAGGGCCACTGGTGGTGCTCGTGCACCGGCAGGTGGCTCACCACGCTGCCCGCCACCGGCACCCGGTTGAGGAAGCGGTAGGGCGTGTGGCTGAAGATGCGCAGGCCCCGCGAGATGACCCGGCTCACCTTGTGCAGCTCATCGGGCTCCAGGCCTGTTGTGATGCTGCGCAGGGTCTCGCTCACCGCCAGGGTGGCGCCCTGCCGCAGGCCATAGACCTGGATGGCCAGCCGTCCGCCGCTGCGCAGCAGTTCGCCCAGCGCGGTGAAGGCGGCCTGCGGATCGTCGAGGTGGTGCAGCACGCCAAAGGCCATCACCAGGTCAAAGCGCTCTCTTCGCGCAGGGGCGGCCGCAGCAGGTCGCCCTGGATGACGTGCACGCGGTGCTGATCGGCGCAGTTGTGCGCCGCGCTTGCCACGGCGTCGCCGCTGGAGTCGAGCGCCACAACCTCGGCGCCATAGCGTGCGGCGGTGGTGGCGAAGCGGCCGTAGCCAGCGCCGGCGTCGAGGACGAGCTTGCCCAGGAAGTCCGGCGCCTGCAGGGGGGCCAGGAGGTCGAGGAAGGCCTGCTCCCAGGCGCGGGCGCCGCCCGGAAAGGTGCTCCAGCGGTGCGCGGTCGCCGGCCCCTCTTCGGAGCCGGGCGGCAGCATCCGCGGGATGCCCTCGCGGATGAGGTAGGTGGCGCCGCAGTCCGGGCAGTGCAGGGCCCCTTCGAGGACCTCCGTCTCGATGCGACGGTCGAGGTCCACCCCCGGTGGCACGCCCTCCGCCGACTCGAAGTGGCCGCGGGTGATGGTCCGCGTCTCGGTGCGCCGCGCGTCGAGGGTCAGGTCGGGGTTTCGACAGGCAGGGCAGGCCAACAAGGGCAGCAAGCGGTACTTCATCACGCCTCCGGGGCGCCCCCTATATCGGGCTCGGGCCGACTGTCCGCCGCCCCGCGGCGAGGGCCGGTTCTTCGCCACCGCCCTTCGCCCGTGCTATGGCCCCGGCCCCCTGCCCGTCCCGCCCGGTCGGCGCTCGCCGCCCCGCGGGAGCCTGACGGGCCCATCCGTGGAGAGTTGAGAGATGCAGCGGCCCGTCCAGGTCTTAGACAAGGTGGTCATTCGCTTCGCAGGCGACTCCGGCGACGGCATGCAGGTCACCGGCGACCAGTTCACCAGCACCACCGCCGTCCAGGGCAATGATCTGGCCACCTTCCCCGATTTTCCGGCGGAGATCCGGGCACCAGCGGGCACGCTGGCCGGGGTGAGCGGCTTCCAGATTCACTTCTCTTCGGTGGAGATTCACACCCCCGGCGACGAGCCGAGCGTGCTGGTGGCGATGAACCCGGCCGCGCTCAAGGCGAACCTGCGCGACCTCAAGGCCGGCGGGCTCCTCATCGTGAACTCCGACAAGTTCAAGGAGCGCGACCTGGAGAAGGCCGACTACGCCACCAACCCCCTCGAAGATGGCTCGCTGTCGGCCTTTCAGGTGGTGGAGATGCCGCTGTCGACCCTCACCAAGGGTGCGGTGGAGGGGCTCGGCCTGTCGGCCAAAGACACCGACCGCAGCAAGAACTTCTTTGCGCTGGGCGTGGCCTACTGGCTCTTCAACCGCGATCTCACGGTCACCCAGCAGTGGATTCAGGCCAAGTTCAAGGCCCCCTTCGCCGACGCCAACCTGCGCTCCATGATGGCCGGCTACAACTACGCCGACACCGTCGAGCTCTTCCACAGCACCTACGAGGTGCCGCCGGCGAAGCAGACCCCCGGCCGCTACCGCAACATCACCGGCAACCAGGCCCTGGCGCTGGGCTTCGTCGCCGCGGCCAAGCTCTCCGGCCGGCCGATCTTCCAGGGCGCCTACCCCATCACCCCGGCCAGCGACGTCCTGCACTACCGGTCCAACTACAAGGACTTCGGCGTCATCACCTTTCAGGCTGAAGACGAGATCGCCGCCATCGGCGCCGCCATCGGCGCCTCCTTCGCGGGCGCCATCGGCCTCACCAGCTCCTCGGGGCCGGGCATCGCGCTGAAGGGAGAGGCGATGGGCCTCGCCCTGATGACCGAGCTGCCGCTGATCATCGTCGACATCCAGCGGGGCGGCCCCTCCACCGGCCTGCCCACCAAGACCGAGCAGAGCGACCTGCTCATCGCCATGTACGGCCGCCACGGCGAAGCGCCGCTGCCGATCATCGCGGCGCAGTCCCCCTCCGACTGCTTCCACGCCGCCCTCGAGGCCGTGCGCATCGCGGTCAAGTACATGATGCCGGTCATCGTGTTGACCGATGGCTACCTCGCCAACGGCTCGGAGCCCTGGATGCTCCCCGACGTCGAGAACCTCGCCCCCATCCCGGTGAGCCTGGCCACCGCCCCCAACGCGGGCGACGCCTACCGGCCCTACCTGCACGACCCCACCACCCTGGCCCGCCCCTGGGCGCTGCCGGGCACCCCCGGGCTGGAGCACCGCATCGGCGGCCTCGAGAAGGCCGACGGCACCGGCAACGTCTCCTATGACCCCAACAACCACGAGCACATGAGCCACCTGCGCGCCGACAAGGTCGCCCGGGTGGTCGCCGATGTGCCCGACGCCGAGGTGCACGGCGATCGCAGCGGCGTGCTGGTCGTCTCCTGGGGCGGCACCTTCGGCGCCGTCCGATCGGGCGTCGACGCCGCCCGCCTGGAGGGCCTGCGCGTGGGCCATGTCCACCTGCGCTGGCTCAACCCGATGCCCCAAAACCTGGGCGCCCTGCTCGCCCAGTACGACAAGGTGCTGGTGCCCGAGCTCAACCTCGGCCAGCTCTGGCGGCTGCTGCGCGACCGCTTCCTGGTCGACGCCGTGCTGTACTCCAAGATGCAGGGGCGGCCCTTCAAGGTCTCCGAGATCAAGAACCGCATCGTCTCTCTGTCCACCGAAGCCTGATTCGCTGGGCGCGCCAGCGCCGAGGAGCCCCCCATGTCGAGCCCGTCGGAAGAGCCCACGAGCTACACCAAGAAAGACTTCATGAGCGATCAGGTCATCCGCTGGTGCCCCGGCTGCGGTGACTACTCGATCCTCTCGCAGGTCCAGACCGTCTTCGCCGAGTTGGGCGTGCCCCGCGAGAAGTTCGTGGTGGTGAGCGGGATCGGCTGCTCCAGCCGGTTTCCGTACTACATGAACACCTACGGATTTCACACGATCCACGGTCGCGCCCCGGCCTTTGCCACCGGCGTGAAGGTCACCAACCCCGACCTCTCGGTCTGGTTGGTCACCGGCGACGGCGACGCCCTGTCGATCGGCGGCAACCACTTCATCCACCTGCTGCGCCGCAACGTGAACCTGCAGATCCTGCTGTTCAACAACCGGATCTACGGCCTCACCAAGGGCCAGTACTCGCCCACCTCCGAAGAGGGCAAGAAGACCAAGTCCACGCCGATGGGCTCGGTCGACCACCCCTTCGAGCCCTGCGCCGTCGCCCTGGGGGCCGAGGCCTCCTTTGTGGCCCGCACCGTCGACATCTTCGTGCGCGAGCAGCGCGATGTGCTGCGGGCCGCCCACGACCACAAGGGCAGCTCCTTCGTGGAGATCCTGCAGAACTGCAACATCTTCAACGACGGCGCCTGGAACCTGCTCACCGACCGCGCCACCAAAGAAGACGCGGTCATCTTCGTGAAGCACGGCGAGCCGCTGGTCTTCGGGCCCAAGACCGCCCGCAAGGGCCTCGTGCTCAACAAGCGCCTGCAGCTTGAGATCGTGGCCCTGGGCGAAGGCGCCAGCGAGGCCGACGTGCTGGTGCACGACGAGACCAACCCGGTCCTGGCCGGCCTGCTGGCCCGGATGGCGCCCCCCTTCCCGGTGGCGATGGGTGTGCTCTACCGCCACGACCGCCCCACCTACGAAGACGGCGTTCACCAGCAGATCGCCACCGCGGCCACCAAGGCCAAGGCCGGCGACCTGCGCCGGGCCCTCGAAGGCGGCGCCACCTGGACGGTGAAGTAGTGCCCGCGCCCATCGCCGACCTGCGGGCGGTCGATGGGCTCGTCGGCGTCTTCTGCGACATCGACGACACCCTCACCCACCACGGCCGCCTCAACCCGCGCGCCCTGCTGGCGATGGAGGCCGCCCAGGCCCAGGGCCTGCGCGTGGTGCCGATCACCGGCCGGCCGGCCGGCTGGGTCGATCACATCGCCCGCATGTGGCCGGTCGACGGCGTGGTGGGCGAGAACGGCGGCCTGTGGTTCTGGATGGGCGAGGGCAAGCTCCAGCGGCGCTTTCTGCAAGATGAGCCCACCCGCGCCGCCAACCGGGCCCGCCTCGACGCCCTCGCTGAACAGATGCTGCGAGCGGTGCCGGGCTGCGCCCTGGCCAGCGATCAGGGCTACCGTGCGCTCGATCTGGCCGTGGACTTCTGTGAAGACGTGCCGCCGCTGCCGCGCTCTGCGATCGATGAGATCGTGCGGGTCTTCGCCGAGGCCGGCGCCACCTGCAAGGTGAGCAGCATCCACGTCAACGGCTGGTTTGGCGCCTTCGACAAGCTCACCGGCGCCCGCCGCTTCGTCGCTGACCGTTACGGCGAAGCGCTCGACCCGTCGCGCTGGGCCTTCTTCGGCGACTCGGCCAACGATGAGCCGCTCTTTGGGGCCTTTCCGCTGTCGATCGGCGTGGCCAACGTCACGGCCTTCTTGCCGCGAATGAAGGCCTGGCCCACCTGGATCACCCCTTCGCCGGGCGGGGATGGCTTCGTCGAAGGCATGGAGAAGCTCCTCGGCCTCCACCAGGGACGCCCCGGGGCGCGTTAGGGGTCCGCTCCATTCAGGAGCCTTTGATGTCGAGCCGTCCCTCGGAACCCCTCCTCCGCCTCATTCGCGAGATGGCGCAGAAGAAGGGCCTCAACACCGCTGCGCTCGCCCGGGCGGCGAACCTCGACCGCACCCGGCTCAAGCACCTCCTCGCCGGCTCGCAGCCCCTCCTCGTCGACGAGCTGATCGCCCTGGCCCAGGCCTTGGAGCTGACCCCGGCCGAGATGGGTGGCCTCACCGGCGACATGGGCGCCGAGCCCGAGCCGGCGCACGAGCCCACCATCGTCGCCCTCCCCTCCCGGCGCGGCGGCGGCGCGGCCCGCCGGCAGGACGACGACGACTCGGTCTTCCAGATCGACCCGCTGGGCAACCATGCCGAGCAGTCGCTTCGCCTCGGCTTTGGCCTTGGGGTCGACCTCTTCCTCCTCCTCGACACCAGCAAGCTGGCCGACAGCGGCATCCCGAAGGATGTGATCGCCCGCTACCCCAAAGAGCTGCCGATCCGCCTCGACGCCGCCTACCACCAGCACAACAACCCCCAGTGGGCTGACGACGCGCTGCAGGTCAACCTCTCCTTTGACTCGCTGTACACCGTCAAGATCCCCTGGCCGGCCTTCAAGCAGATCACCTACCTGCCGCTGGCGCCCGAGCCGGCGCAGCCCAAGCCCCCCGCGCCCGAGCCCAAGCCCACCTCGGGCCCCCGGCGCAGCCACCTTCGCCTCGTCGAATAGCGCCCCTCCGCGGAGCCCTCATGTCCCTCGCCCTCCGGCTCGCCCTCTGCCTCCTCTGGACCGTGGGGGCCGCGCACGCCCAGGAAGGCCGGCCTCCGGTGATCGATGAGGGCGCCCTGGCCCGCGCCTCCATCGTCGTCGCGATGGCCGACGACGACCCGGTCGACCGCCTCAACCTGATGCTGGCCAGCAAGGACCTCGACAGCGCCGCGCAGTTCGTCATCGCCTCTACGCACCCCAGCATCGTCGAGCAGCTCTACGATCCGCGCTACCGCATCGCTGTCGACTACATCACGGCGCTCCCACCCCACGACCTGGGCCGGGTGCGGCGCGGCGAGACGGTGATCCGCACCGCCGACGACCTGCGCGGCACCGAGCGCCAGCGGGCCGAAGCCCTCGCCACCCACTTCGGCTTCGACCCCGAGAAGATCTCCGCGATGCGGGTGGGCCCCCTCGAAGGGCGCATCTTCCGCGTTGAAATCACGGTGAAGAAGAACAAGAAGGTCTCCTTCACCGACGCCATCGAGCTTGGCTGGCCCAGCACCCCCGACCGCGACGAGGCGAGCCGCAGCAACCTCGCCCGCTACTTCGGCGGGGCCCGCCCGAGCCGGGTCACCACCACCGGCAGCGTCTTTGTGCAAGACCGCTCCTTTGAGGCCCCCGACACCCTGGGCAAGGCCTGGCTGCTGCGCGACGGCGTGATGCTGGGCACCAGCAGCCCCGTGCAAGAGGTGGTGGTCGACGACCGCGTCAGCCTCGATGGCGGCGCCAGCCTGCGCTTCAACGCCACCAAGGCCACCCGCCTCTTCCCCGAGGTCTACCAGCAGACC
>JBEIQK010001121.1:0-1621 GCA_040376505.1 Alphaproteobacteria bacterium
GCTCGGCGTAGCGGCCGTCCAGGGGGCTGATGGCGCGGGCGGCGCTCATGAAGACAGACCCGACAGCTCGGCGTCGGCCTCGATCAGGCTCTGCTTGAGCGCCCGGATCTCGGCGGCCAGGGTGCGGCGCAGGCTCGGGATGTTGAGGGCCCGCAGGGCGGCGTGGGCGGCGTTGTCGGGGCGGATGCAGGTGGCGGCCGGCGTGGCCGAGGGCATCATCAACGAGGAGGCCACGTTGAGCAGCACGTCGCTGCGGTCGGAGAAGGGCGGCGCGTTGATGACCGGGATGGCGAAGTTCGCAGCCAGGGCCCCGCCGAGCCCATTGGACTCACCGGCCACGGCGATGATCACGCCGGGCTCGATGGTCTCGCCATAGGTGGCCACCAGCTCGGCGATGCGCTCGCCATTCTTGTGGGCGCTCACCACCCGCATCACCGTGTACAGATCATAGGGGGCCAGCACGGCGCGCAGCTTCTCGGCGTGGGCCCGGTCCTTGGGCGAGCCCATCACGATGGCGACAAAGCCGGCTTTGATGAGGCCCTCGGCCACCAGGGCCTCGCGCAGGCTGTCGCCGGCCTCGGGGGCCGGGGTGAGGGGCTGCTGGGTGACCCGGGTGTAGAGCTCGGCGTAGCGGCGCAGCGTCTCGGCGACGATGTCGGGGGGCAGGGTGCGCGGCCAGGCCCCGGTGCGGGCCCGCGCCGCCATCATGTGGGTGCGGACGAATTCCTTGTCGAGGGGCGGCACCGCCGCCGGGGCCAGGGCGTAGCGGGCGGCGTCCCAGATGCGACTGGAGTCCGGCGTGTGGATCTCATCGATCAGCACGATCTGATCGTCGACGAGGCCGAACTCGTACTTGGTGTCGGCCAGCAGCAGGCCGCGGGCGGCCAGCAGCTCGGTGCCGCGGTTGAACAGTCGCAGCGCCAGCCCCTCGACCGCGGCGTAGCGCTCGGCGGAGAGCAGGCCCTGGGCGACGATCTGATCGGGGGTGATCTCCTGATCGGACTCCTCCTTGGTGGTGGGGGTGACGATCGGTTGGGGGAGACGGTCGTTCTCGCGCAGGCCGTCGGGCACCGCGACGCCGGAGAAGCTGCGGCGGCCTTCGCGGTAGCCGCGGGCCATGCTGCCGGCCATGTAGCCCCGAACGATCACCTCGATCTTCATCGGCACCGCCTCACGCACCAGCGAGGCCTGCCGGCCCACCGTTCGCAGCAGGTGATTGGGCACGATGTCGGCGGTCTGGGCGAACCACCAGGCCGCCAGTCGATTGAGCACCTCACCCTTGCCGGGGATCGGCGTGTCGAGCTTGAGGTCGAAGGCGCTGATGCGATCGGTGACAACGATGAGGCGGGTCTTGGCGTCGACCCGAAAGCTGTCACGCACCTTGCCGCGGTGCAGGAGCTGGAGCTGGGGAGAATTGACAGTAGAGAGCGCGGTCATGGTTCACCCTTCCCTTCAGTGGCGGAAATGACGGATACCGGTGAGAACAAGCGTGACGCCGCGCTCGTTGGCGGCGGCGGCGACCTCGGTGTTGCGGATCGAGCCGCCGGGCTGCAGCAGCAGGCCGACGCCGGCGTCGGCGAGGCGGTCGAGGGTGTCGCGACAGGGCAGGAAGGCGTCGGAC
>JBEIQK010000044.1:0-16534 GCA_040376505.1 Alphaproteobacteria bacterium
CCGTGCGCACCACCCGTCGGCCCCATGGCCTCGACCCTGAGCAGCGGCCGCACCCCCGTCGCGACATCCCCGAAGACCTGCGACACCCCATCCTGGAAGACGCTATGTCCGTGCAGGAGACCTTCAAGACCAACCGCGACCGAAACGAGGCCAACCGCTCCCGTCTCGACGCCGAGCGCGTGCGCATCACGGAGATGCGCGCCCGCGATGAAGCCCTGCGCGCCCGCGATGAAGCCCTGCGTGCCCGCGACGAAGTCCTGCGTGCCCTCCAGGCTGTGCGCGCCGAGATCGAGGCCCTCGCAAAGCGCCTGCGCGAGATGGAGGCGCAGCTCCGCGCGCTGGGTGTGGAGCCCAAGGTCTCCTGAAGACACACGCCTCGCCTCCGCGCTCCACAGTGCGTTCCGCGCTTCGGTGCCCCGCCACCGTGCGCACTACCCGTCGGCCCGACGGCGTCGATCCTGAGCCGCGGCCCCACCCCCGTCGCGACGTCCCCGAAGACCTGCGACACCCCATCCTGGAAGTCCCCCCTTTCCGTGGTGGTGACCTACAAGACCCACCGCGACTGGAACGAGGACCCACCGCTCCCGCTTGGACGCCGAGCGCGTGCGCATCACAGAGAAGCGCGCCCGCGACGGAGCCCTGCGCGCCCTCCCGGCCGAGCGCGCGAAGGGAGAGGCCCTCGCAGGTCGCCTGCGCGATGTCGAGGCGCAGCGCCGCGCGCCGGGTGCAGAGCCCAACCCACAAAAAAGGCAAGCCCCGCGCCGCCCACACCCAGCCGCACCGCTCAGCCCGCGCCCAGGTCCCGCGCCACGGTGCGCCCCACCCGCCGCCCAAGCGCGTAGATCGTGAGCTGCGGCGGCACCCCGGTCGAGCTCGGAAAGAGGCTGCCATCGGCCACATAGAGGCCCCGCGCCCCCCGGTGGCGGCCCTCTGGATCCACCGGCCCACGCTGCGGGTCCCCCGCCATCGCGAGGCCTCCCTGGGGGTGAACGGCCACCAGGGGCGGATCCAGGGGCTGGACATCCCAGGCCTCCACCCGGGCCGCCTCGGCCAGCGACGAGACGAAGATCGGCCGGATGCCGGGCAGGATCACCCGCTGGGCCCCGGCCGCCAGCCAGATGCGCGCCGTCATCGCCATGCCCTGGGCCAGGGCCCGCGCGTCGCCGGGATCGAGGCGGTAGTGGATGCGCGGCCGGCCATCGGAGGTGGCGGTGATGTGCCCGGCGCCGTAGTCGTGGAGCATCGGCGCCGCGGCGGCGAGGTGGCGGTACTGGCGCATCAGGCCCATCAGCTCGGGGCCAAAGCCGCTCATCAGCCCCGCCGCCCCGGCCGGATGCGCAAAGGCCGGGACGATCCACACCCGCTTGTTGGGGTCGACCGCGTCGAGGAGCTCGGTGCACTCGATGCTTTGGGGGATGCCCGACCAGGCTTTCACCGGCGTGTCGAAGAGGGCGGCCACGGTGGTGCCGGGATGCAGGTGCAGGCCGCGCCCGCTGCGCCGGTGGGGGTCGTCGAGGCCGCTGGCCAGCACCAGGGCCGCCGAGCTGGTCGCCGAGGCCGCCAGCACCACGGCATCGGCCCCGATCTGGCGCGGGCGGCCGTCGGCAGACTGAACGCGCACACCGTTCACCCGGCCGAAGCGGCTGGTGATCTGGGTCACGCGCAGGCCTGTCTCCACCTTCGCGCCGGCCGCCACCGCCGCCGGGATCATCACGCGGGCGCTGTTCATCTTGGCGTTGTAGGCGCAGCCGAGCTCACAGAAGCCGCTGCCCACACAGCCCACCCGGTTGTGGAGCAGCCGCGCCTGCCGCAGCCCGAGCGCGCTGCAGCCCTGGGAGAAGAGCTGGTTGGCCCGGTTCACCTGATGGTCTTCGATGCGCGAGACCTTCAGCTCCCGCTCGGCCCAGTCATAGTCCTCTGTCAACGAAGCCGACAGACCAGCCAGCGACTGACTCCGCTCCCACTGTTCAAGCAGGGCCGGCGGGATGCGCTTCACGAGGTTCAGGTTGTGCAGCGTCGATCCCCCAGGCCCTGGCCCTGGAGGACGGTGATCGTCTGATCGACCGTGCGCCGCGCGCCGGCATCTTGAAAGAGCTGCGGGATCATCTGCTCTTCGCGCTGACGCATCTGTTCAGGCCCCAGGGCCGCGCCCATCTCCAGCAGGAGCACGTCGAGGCCGGCCTCGGCCAGGGTGCGCGCCGCCGTCCCGCCCCCCGCGCCCGAGCCGATCACCACCACCTGATGGCGCGTCATGGGCCCTCCTCCCAGGCCTGGAGCCCGATCGTGGGCCCGTCGTAGCCGATGGCGGCCCAGACGGTGGGGTGGGTGAAGGTGCCCATCGCCAGGAGCTGTCGCAGGGCCTGGAGCGCGAGGCGCGGCGTGAGCGCCTCGGCCTCACAGAGGGCCGTGAGGATCGCGTCCTGCTCGGCCTCCCCGAGGTTGGGAAAGCGCGCGCCCCAGCGAAGGCAGGGCCCCCAATCGATCGCCCGCAGCAGTCCCCGCAGTTGGGCGCGATCGAAGGCCGGCAGCTCCATCGCGAAGGCCCAGGCCCGCGCGCCGGCGCCGAGGGTGGAGGGCTTCGGCATCCCGGGGGCGAAGAAGAGCCGATCGGCCAGGGCGTCGAGGATCTGCACCTCGCGGGCGGGTGCCAGGCCCAGCAGCAGCGCGGCGCCGCCGCCCGCGACGCCCAAAGACAGAAACCGACGCCGCGACCACATGGTCAGTCCTCCAGAAAGACAAAAACGCCGCTGGCGGGGAGCCAGCGGCGTCTTTGATTGGGATCAGCGGGCTGAATCAGCCGCCGAGGCCCTTGATGATCTCGACGGAGGCCTTGGCGGCCTCACCGGTCGACTTGGCCTGCTCGGGGATCTGGGCGACGGCCTTCACGTTGCCGCCGACGGTCTTGACGAGCTTGGGGATCTCGGTGGGCTTGAGGCCAGCGTCCTTGGCGATGGTGGGGACCTGGGCGGGCAGGGCCTTGGCCGCATCGACGGTGGTCTTGATGTGCTCGGGGATCTCGGTCATGGCCTTGACGGCCGCCACGATGCCATCGCCGCCGGCGTTGATCGACTCAACGGCCTTCTTGACGTTCTCGGGGGCTTCGGGCTTGACATCCACCTTGGGCTTCATGCCGTCCATCTTGACGGTCAGCATGCCGGGGGCGGCCTTCTTGAGCTCGGCGAGCGCGTCGGCCACCGGGGTGCCCTCGGGCAGGCCCATGGCGGTCACGATGCCGGTGTTCATGGCCTTGATGCCGTCCTGAGCGGTCTTCAGGTTGGTCAGCATGGCGCCGGCGGGGGCGAAGACGTCGTCGATCGCCTTGATGTTGGTGACGACGATCTCGATGGCTTCCTCGGCTTCGGTCTCGCTGCCCTTGTCCTTCTTCTTGGCGAAGGCGTCAGAGGAGGAGAAGGACAGGCCGCCCACCAAGGAGAGGCCGAGCGCGAAGGACAGGCCGCGAAGGAAAGAACGGTTCATGGGGTATTCCTCATTGCCACGGGTAAAAAGGCGCGCGCCGCGTAAGTCGCTGCGCACCTCTCGTCAAGCGCGCCGCCCACCGGTGCGGCGCTCCCTCTCAACGCCTCAGCCGTGTCCGCCCTTCACCAGCTCGGCGATCGGGGGCGCCACGGACTCGGCGTCGGCGTGGGGCTCGATCACTCCTTCGAGCACGCGCAGAACGGCCCGGTAGCTGCCAAAGGGCGGGTAGACATACACGCCCTTTACACGCGGGTGGCTCTTCACCTGCAGCAGGGCGTCGCGGGCGAACATCACGCCAAGCTCGCGCTGGGCCTCCTTGCTGGGCGCGGCGCGCAGGGCGGCCAGGACGGCAGCGGGCACCTGCATCCCGGGCACCTCGTTGTGCATGAACTCGGCGTTCTTGAGGCTGACGAGCGGCATGATGCCCACCAGGAAGGGCACATGGCCCCAGCGGGCCGTGCGGTCCAAGAAGCGCTCCAGCAGGGCCGGATCGAAGACCGGCTGGCTGAAAAAGAACTCCGCCCCCGCCTCCACCTTGCGGCCGAAGCGCTCCACCTCGAGATCGAGGTCGATGTGGCCAGGGTTGCAGCCGGCCCCCACAAAGAGCGCCGTGCGCCCGCCGATCGGCTGGCCCGAGAAGTCCATCCCGCGGTTCAAGAGCTGGATGAAGCTGATGAGGCCGATGCTGTCGATGTCGAAGACGGCTGTGGCATTGGGGTAGGTGCCCATCTTGGGCGGATCGCCGGTGACCGCGAGGATGTTGCGCAGCCCGACCGCGTGGGCGCCCAGCAGGTCCATCTGCATGCCCAGGAGGTTGCGATCGCGGCAGCAGTAGTGAACCACCGTCTCCATCGGCGGCACCCGCTTGCGCACGAGGTGCGACAGGGCCGTGGGCCCCATCCGCGCCACCGCCCGGGGGTCATCGGCGATGTTGACCACGTCGACGCCGGCCCGGTAGAGCAGGGCCGCACCTTCGAGGGCCCGCGCCGGATCGATGCCGCGGGGCGGCTCCAGCTCGACCGAGACGCAGAACTTGCCGCTGGTGAGCTTGCGCGCGAAGTCGCTGCGCTCGGCCACCGGCACCACAGGCACATCGGCGGCCGCCGCCTGAGCAGGGGCGCGCTCCACCTCGACGGCGGGGGCGCGGTGGGCCGGCGAGATCGAGCGCAAAAAGACCCGCATCTCCTGGATCATGCGCGGGGTGGTGCCGCAGCAGCCGCCGATGCCGCGCACGCCGATCTGCGCGAAGCGGCGCGCATACTCGGCCATGTACTCGGGGCCCGCGAGGTAGATCGTGCGGCCCTCCACCACCTGGGGCAGGCCGGCGTTGGGCATGGCCACCACGGGCTTGTCGGTGATGGCCAGCATGCGCTCCACCACGCCCTGGATGCCGCGGGGCCCCTGGCTGCAGTTGGTGCCGATCGCGTCGATCTTCCAGGCCGACATCGTCCGCACGGCGTCTTCGGGGGTGCTGCCCTCCACCTGGGCGTCGGAGAGGCCGGCCACCGGAAAGGTCAGGCAGGCGACGATCGGCAGGTCGGAGACCGCCCGCACGGCCCGCACCGCCTGCCACAGCTCGTTCAATTGGGCGAAGGTCTCCAGCACGAAGAGATCGACGCCGTTTTCGGCGAGGACCCGCGCCTGATCGCGAAACTCGGTGAAGGCGTCGCCGGGCGAGAGCTTGCCCACGGGCCGCAGGGTGGCGCCGAGTGGGCCGATCGAGCCGGCCACCCAGGCCTTGTCGCCGGCCACCTTGCGGGCGATCTGGGCGCTGGCCGCGTTGATGGCCTCCATCCGCTCGGCGAGGCCGAAGGGCTGTAGACGCAGGCGGTTGGCGCCAAAGGTGTTGGTGGTCAGCACCTCGGCCCCGGCCCGCCGGTAGGACTCGTGGATCTCGCGGACGATGTCGGGGGCCGCCACCGACATCTCGTCGTAGCAGCGGTTGATGAAGACGCCGCGGTTGTAGATCTCGGTGCCCATCGCGCCGTCGAAGAGGACCACCCGCTCAGACAGGGCTTGCCGGAATGTGCTCACGAGGACTCCCAGGGGAGCCCCGCCCTAACCCCGCTTTGTTCGACTGGCGGCGCTACCAGATCAAGCGCGCCAGGACCACGGTGATGTTGTCGCCGCCGCCGCCCTCGTTGGCTTTGTCGACCAGCGCGCGGCAGGCCATGCCGAGATCGGGCTTGCGGGCGATCTCTTCGAGGATCACCGCCATCTCACCGGCGTCGTCGGCGGCGTAGTCGGTCACCCCATCCGAACAGAGCACCAGCAGCTCGCCCGGCAGCAGCGTGAGGCTGCGGTGGCCGGCGGCGATGGCGCGCGGGTGCCCCTCATCGTCGAAGTGGCCGCAGTAGCCCACCAGGGCGTAGCCATCGCTGCCAAGCTCCACCGGGGTGTTGGTCTGCCAGCTCCGCAGCCACTCGCCGCGCAGGTTCTGGTCGGCCGAGAGCTGTGCCACCCCGAAGGAGCCCACAAGGTAGATGCGCGAGTCGCCCAGCCAGGCCATCAGCGCCCGGTCGCCGCGCACCACCACCACGAGGGCGGTGGTGCCCATCGGGATGTTGCGCCCCAGGTCGCCGCCCGCCGCCCGCACCGCCGCCTCGCAGATCGACCGGTTGGCGTGGGCGAGGGCCTCGTCCAAAAAGCGGTGGATCATCGCCTCATCGGCGGCGAGGAGGTGGTCGACGCTCTGGTCCCACTGGCGGGCCATCTCCTGCACCAGGATCTGGCTCGCCTGGTTGCCGGAGCCGGCGGTGGAGACGCTGATGCCATCGGCCACCACGAGCAGGGACATCGGCCCGTCGACCTGCCAGTACAGGGCGTCCTGGTTGGTCTGCGACAGGCGGCTCTTGAGCAGGCCGATGTGCGTGTCGTGGGCAACATCGAGGCGGGCTGCCGAAAAGCGCGGCGACTCTTCGCGCACGCGGGCGGTGGCCGCGCCCAGCTCGAGCTGCTCCCAGAGGTCAAGACCGGTCTTGGGCCGAATGCTGTGGTCGGCCGCCAGGGCGCGGGCGGCCACCGCCGTCCACTCCGGTGCAACACCCGTCACCAGCGCGGTGATGTGGGCCAGCAGCTCATCGCCGCGCAGGGACTCGTTTCTCGGCACCGCACCCACCAGCAGCTCGGCGATGAGGCGCATCGCCGCTTGCACATCGTCAGAGGGGGTGGTGTCTTCGGCCACGCCCAGCTCGATGCGGCCGCCGCTCACCATCCGGGCGCCGGGCAGGCCGCCGGCCTCTCCCCGGGCATGGCGCGCCGTCATCGCCCGCGCCAGGGCGATCGAGACCGGGAAGGCCCGCTCGGGCGCGAGGGGGCGCAGGTGCGAGAGCAGGGGCTCCACCGGCAAGGGTGTGTGGTCGATCGTGCTCTCGGCCTGCCGGTTGTGCAGCCACTCCAAGGCCCGCGCAAACTGGGTCGGCGCCACGCTCCCATCGGTCTCCAGGGTGGCGAGGAGCTGGTTAGGCCCGCCCGGCACCTGGTCGGTGAGGAAGACCGCGGCGCTGTGCCCATTCTCGGTGCCCAGGGCCCGCTCGATCAGGTGCAGCACCACCCGCATCCGCTGGGCCGGGGTCAGGGCGACGAGGGTGCGGCGCACCACCGCGCGCTGATCGCGGTGGCTGGCCCGGCGCGCCACGTCGAGGAGCACGTCGGGCACGCCCCGATCGAGGAGCACCGCGCAGAGGATGGGATCGCTCTGCACGGCCAGCTCGCGCAGGGGCTCGTTGAACTCGGCCGGCACGGTGGCGAGGCCGCGCAGCAGCAGGCAGATGGCGTCGGCGTCGCGGGCGGCGAGGGCCTGGGCGAGCAAGCGGGCCCGCCCCTCTTCGCCGAGCCCTTGGGCAAGCTGCCAGCGGCCGACGGGATCCTCGGCGAAGAAGAGGGCGTAGAGCCCGTCGAGGGGCAGGGCGCGCGGCCGGGCGAGGCGCTCGTCGGGGCTGATGGTCAGCCGATCGTTTTGCCAGACAAAGCGCGGATCTCCGGCCACCTGGGCCTCAGCTTCTTCCCACCAGCGGGGAAAGCGCTGGGTGGGCACGATGCCGCGGGCGTTGAGCCACTGCATCAGGTCGTCGCGCGACTGGTTGCCACCCAACTCGCGGGCCAGCCAGCGCAGGGTGCGCCCCGGCTCGGCGGCGGCGAATTCCCGCAGGGCGGTGCGGCCGGCCAGGGAGCGGGCGAACAGTCCGTAGGGCACGCACTGTCGATAGTCGCGCACGAGGGCGTCGACCGGCACCCGATTGGGGCGCTGGTTTCCCGCCTTCTCCCAATCGAGGCGCGCTGCCCCTCCCACCACGTCATCCACGAGGGCGAACCCCAGGCTGTTGTGGAACAGCACATCGCCAGCCCGGATCTGTCTTAGCTCTACGATGGGAAACATACGCGCTCAGAGCGGGTCGCCGCGGGTGACCAGCGAAAAGGAGGACGCAGGGGTATACCATACTCCGCCCCCCGCTTCCCTCCCCGCTCGACCCGATGGCGCAGCGGAACGCCGCCAGGACCCGCCTTGGACCGTCACATCCGATTTATGGCGCCCTCGCCCCCCCCACCGGAGATTCGCGACCCCATCCACGGGGTGGTCAGCCTGGACCGGGCTGAGCTGGCGGTGATCGACCACCCCTTTGTGCAACGCCTGCGCGGCATCCGGCAATTGGGCTTCTCGCACCTACCCTTTCCCGGCGCCACCCACACGCGCTACGCCCACTCCCTGGGCGCCATGCACCTCGGCGGCGCGGCCTTCGACGCCATCTTCCGCGACGGCCTGCTCGGCGGCGGCCCCCGCGAGGCGGCGCTGCGCCACTGCCTGCGTTTGGGCGCCCTCTGCCACGATCTCGGCCACGCGCCCTTCTCCCACGCCTCGGAGTTCGCGATGCCGCCGCTCGGGGCGCTCGGCATTCGCGCCTACGACCCGGCGCAGGTGGCGGGCCGCCTGCACGAGCGCGCCCACCACGAGGACTACACCGTCGCCATCCTCACCGAGACCTCGCTGGGCCAGCGCATCGCCGAGCACTTCCCCTTCACCGCCCGCCACGTCGCCGCGCTGGTGAGCCCCGACGTCGCGCTCGACGACGACTTCTTCATCGAGGATGGCATCGATCTGCGGCCCCTCCTCTCCCAACTGGTGAGCAGCGAGCTCGACGTCGACCGGATGGACTACCTCGTGCGCGACTCCTGGTTCACCGGGGCCCGCTACGGCGAGGTCGACACCCGCTGGCTAATCAGCAACCTCAGCCGCCACCTCGCCGCCGGCGATCAGGCGATGCTGGCCATCGATCGGCGCGCCATCTACGCCTTCGACGACTTCATGATCGCCCGCTTCCACATGTTCATCATGGTCTACTTTCACAGCAAGTCGGTGGCCTACGAGGAGATGCTCAAGCGCTTCGTCACCGAGCCCGGCTGCCCCTACCAGCTCCCCCACGACATGGACGCCTACCGCGCCACCGACGACGCCGCCCTGCTCGGCGTCCTGCGCCAGTCCGACAGCCCCTGGGCCCGCCGCGTCGTCGAGCTCGACCCCTACCGCCTCGCGGTGGAGGTCCACGGTACGGCCGACACTGTCGACCTCTCCGCCGCCAGGGCCCTCCTCGCCGAGGCCGGCATCGAGGCCCTCTTCTGCGAGACCCGCGGGGCCGTCTTCAAGCCCGAGAAGCCCGGCCGGCCCCGCCTCTTTGTGCTCGACCGCGGCGGCCTCGGCACCGCCACCCGGGCCCTGCCCCTGCACGAGGCCACCGAGATCTTTCATCGCTACCGCGACGCCCGCGCCATCGCCCGGCTCTACGTCGCCGGAGAGCACGTCGCCCGCGCCCGTGAGCTGCTGCGGGCCTGCGAGGGAACCCCATGAGCCGTCCCCGGGTGCTGGTGATCGGCGGCGGCTTCGGCGGCCTCTCGGTGGTGCACGGCCTGCGCAAGGCCGATGTCGACATCACCCTGCTCGACAAGCGCAACCACCACCTCTTTCAGCCCCTGCTCTACCAGGTGGCCAGCGCGGTGCTCTCGCCCAATGACATCGCCAGCCCCCTGCGGGCGATCCTGGCCGGGCAAAAGAACCTGACCGTCCTCCTCGGAGAGGCCGTCGCCATCGACCTCGCCGCGAAGGTGGTCACCGCGCGAGACCCCGACGGCAAGTCCCACGCCCTGCCCTACGATCGGCTCGTGCTGGCCGCCGGCCTCGCCACCTCCTGGTTTGGCCGCGAAGAGGCCTGGGCGCCCCACGCCCCCGGCCTCAAGGATCTCGACGACGCCCTGGCCCTGCGCCACCGCGTGCTCTCCGCCTTTGAGCGGGCCGAGTGGAGCGCCGAAGCGGCCGATCGCCGCCGGCTCCTCACCTTCGTGGTGGTCGGCGGCGGGCCCACCGGCGTGGAGATGGCCGGCGCCCTCGCCGAGATCGCCCGTCGCTCGCTGGTCTCCGACTTCCGCCGCGTGGCGCCGGCCGAGGCCCGGGTGGTGCTCGTCGAGGGCGGCGCTGGCGTGCTCGGCACCTACGCGCCCTCCCTGCGGCAGGCGGCCCTCGACAGCTTGCTCAGCCTCGGCGTAGAGGTCCGCCTGGGCCAGCGCGTGGCCGACATCGACGAGAACGGCGTACTGGTGCGCCTCGCCGACGGCTCCGAGGCGCGAATCGAGGCCGCCACCGTGGTTTGGGCCGCCGGCCTGCGCGCCGCGCCGATCGCCGCGACCCTGGGCACCCCCTCCGATCGGATGGGCCGCCTCGTCGTCAACCCCGATCTGAGCCTGCCCGGCCACCCCGAGGTCTCCGTGATCGGCGATCTCGCCGCCGCCAAAGAGCCCCAGGACCAGTGGCCCGGCGTCGCCCAGAACGCGCTCCAGGGCGGCGCCTTTGTCGCCCGGCAGATCAAGGCCCCGCCGAGCCAGCCCGCGGTCTACCGCTACAAAGACCTCGGCAGCATGGCCACCATCGGCCGCAGCAAGGCCATCGCCGAGGTCGGCGGGGTCGCGCTCTCCGGGCGCCTCGCCTGGCTGATGTGGCTCTTCATCCATCTGATGGCCCTGGTCGGCTTCCGAAACCGCGTTGCGGTGCTCGGCGAGTGGGCCTGGTCGTACCTGACCTGGCAGCGCCACGCGCGGATCATCCGCCCGGAGCCCCGGCGATGAGCGCCCTGCTCTGGATGGGGGCCCTCCTCGCCGCGGAGGCCGATCCCCCCGCGCTCTACCGCGTGGACATCCCCAATCTGCCGGGCGCCCTGGTGAGCAGCCGCCACGGCAGCCTCCTCGCCGCGCCGCCGGAGACTGGCTCTTACCGGCCCGAGCCCCTGCCCGAGGTCGACCAGACCGCAGCACCCCATGGGGCCCACGACACCGAAGAGGCCGAAGACGCCTTGCAAGCCGCGCCCTACCATGCGGCGGGCTTTTACGGCCAGGGCGTGAAGGTGGCCGTCTTTGATGTGCAGTGGGGCGACAGCGATCTGGCCCTGCACGAGGCCGAGTTGGGCCCAGCCGACAGCCAGGACTGCTACGCGCACGCCAGCTGCGAGCCGCCGATGGACACCCTGCGCCCGCGCTTTGGCTACGAGTCGGGCAGCCATGGGGTGGCCTGCGCCGAGACCATCCGCGATCTGGCCCCCGAGGTCAGCCTCTACCTCGTGCGGGTAAACGGCCTCACCACCCTCGAGAACGCAGTGGACTGGGCGATCCGCAACGAGATCGACCTCGTGAGCATGTCGCTGTCCTTCTTTAACGAGAGCTTCTACGACGGCACCGGCGCCATCGCCGCCACCCAGGACACCCTGGCCGCGGGCGGCGTGTTGATGGTCTCCTCGGCCGGCAACTACGCCACCGAGCACTACCACCAGCAGTACGAAGACCGCGATCGCGACGACATCCTCGACCTGGACTGGGGCTCCGAGTACCTGCCGCTCTATGTTCAAGGAGGGACGGGGGCCCGGGTCAACATCACCTGGGATGACTTCGACAGCTGCGGCCGCACCGACCTCGACGCCTATGTCTACGACGACGCCGGCAACCTCCTCGCCCGCTCCACCGGGCGCCAGGATCCCGACGCCGATCGGTGCGAGGCGCCGATCGAGCGCCTCAACTACAGCGTCGCCCAGGATGGCTGGACCTATGTGCAGATCGTGCGCGTGGCCGGCACCACCGACGTCGAGATCGACGTGATGGCGCGCAACACCGAGGTCTACCAGGGCATCGCCGAGGGCTCGGTCACCGATCCGGGCAGCCACCCGGCGGTCTTTACGGTGGGGGCGGTGCGGGCCGACGGCTACATCACCAACGGCCCGGAGTCCTTTTCGTCGCAGGGGCCCACGGTGGCCGGAGTGCCCAAGCCCAACATCGCCGGCCCCGACGGGATCACCACCTCGATCTACGGCCCCGTGGGCTTCTACGGCACCTCGGCGGCCACCCCCAGCGTCGCCGGCGCGCTGGCCTTGCTGATGAGCGCCGATCCCAGCCTCTCCGCACGGCAGGCCGCCGATCGCCTCGCCGCCACCGCGATCGCCGACCTCTCCTTCGCCGAAGCGGCCGATCCGGGGCTCGGCGCCGGGCGGGCCCGCCTGCCGCCGCCCGGGCCGCTCCAGCCCACCGGCTGCCTCGACCGGATGGCGGGGCCCTTCGCGCTGATGTTCCCCCTGTTTCGCTGGCGGCGCCGACAGGGTACGATGCGCCGCCATGCGGGTGCCTCCGCGGCCCCCAACTCCCCTTCTCCGCCCGAGCCCAGGTAGTCCGATGTCGACCCACCTTCGCGTCCTGACGGCCCTCCGCGCGCCTGCCCTCCTCCTGAGCCTGGCGGCCTGCTCGACCCCGATCGACGAGGCCACGCCCGTGCTGGTGCCGATCGTCGACGATGTGCCCACCGCGGTGACCGTGCTGTCGGCGGTGGGCGGCAGCCCCTTGCTCGTGCCCGTTCGCCTCGAGAACGCGCACAAGGCCGCCATCTCCGGCACCACGGTTGACGTGGCGGTCTCCGGCGGCGGGGCCAGCGCCACGGCCACCACGATCTCGGTGGCCAGCACCGGCTACGGCTACGTCGAGGTCACCGCCGCGGGGGGCCAGGCCTTCACCGTCAGCGCGGCGGCCTCGGCCGACGGCGCGGCGACCGGCTCTTCGGCCATCTCCTACGCGATCAACGCCCCCTACCCCTCCTTCGGCATGGGCCTGGGCTCGCTTCTGGTGGGTCCGGCCGGCGCCGCCACGGCCGCGGCGCCGGGCACCGATGGCGTCGCCTTTGTGGTCGGGCGCGAGGTCTGGTGGCAGTCCTCGGCGCCCGGCAGCGCCGCCCACCGGGTGCTGGAGATGGAGCGCGAGGTCAAGGGCCTCGTCGCCGAGCACATCGACGACGACGGCGTGCTCGACCTCGCCGTCTGGGGCGGAGCCGAGGCGATCCTGCTGCGCGGCCTGCGCGAGGGCGGCTACACCTGGGCCGGCGGTTGGGACTCGATCGGCGGCGACGTCGTGGGCATCGCGGCGAAGGACTTGAACGGCGACCGCCTCACCGACCTCGTGGTGGCGAGCAGCGGCGATCTGCAAGCCACCATCGAGCTCCTCAGCGGCAACGGCAACTGGGGCTTTGAGAGCCTCGTGCCCCTGGAGATCAACCACGAGGTGCTGAGCGTGGCGGCCTCCGACGAAGATCTCGACGGCCGCGCCGACGTCACCATCCTCGACGCCAGCAGCGGCACGCCGCGCCGCTACACGCTGAGCCCCGACGGCTGGGCCGCTGGCGCCACCTTCGAGCTGCAGGGCATCATCGCCGAAGCAGGCTGGACCCTGCTGCCCCAGGCCGATCTCGACGGCAACGGCAGTGAAGAGACCATCGCCATGGGCATCCCGCTGGCCGGCGCCCAGGACCTCGTCTGGTGGACCACCGACGATGTCCCCACCCAGTTCCCGCTGCAGCTCGCCCCCTTCTACGTCGCCCAGGCCGACATGGACCTGGACGGCGCCATCGACCTGCTGGCCCTCGAAGACGACCTGTTCCACGTGATCGGGTGGAAGGGCGACGGCTTCACCAACAAGACCGCCGATGAGTTCGGCGCCATGGCCCCCATCGCCGCCGGCCAGTACTCCGACGATGGGATCCCCGATCTCGCCAAGGTCTCCGACGCGATGTTGATCTTCCCCGGCCGCTACGACGCCGAGAGCGGCGACTGGCGCAAGGAAGACTACGGCTGGACCAACTTCACCGTCGGCGTCACCGGGCCCATCCTCTCCTATGACGTCAACAACGACGGCCTCTCCGACATCATCGGCCACGTCGCCGACGGCAGCAGCACCGCCCTGGCGGTCTGGCTCGTGAAGCGCAACGCCGCCTCGGGCGAGCTGGAGCTCGAGGTCGGCGGCCGCAGCTCGGTCGGCGCCGGGGCCTCGGTCTACGGGCTGCAGCGCTGCGGAAACGAGATCTACAGCCTCGTCGGTGATGGCGATGGCAGCACGGTCTTCCGCTTCCGCATGGTGGCCTCGGGCGCCAGCTACACCCCCGACCAGCAGGCCTACAAGGGCGTCGACGGCACCCTGCTCGCCTGCGGCACCATCGACACCGGCGAAGACGGCGTGGTGGTGGCCTCCACCACCGGCGCCTGGGCCAGCTACGCCCCGGGCATGGGCGCCCGCAGCACCGGCACCCTCTCCGGCGCGGCCTACGGCATCACCCTGGCCGACACCGACGGCGACGGCGCCGGCGAGGTGCGGGCCTGCGAGGTCGAGGGCTGCTCGATCCTGGCGGCCGACCTCAACGAAGACGGCGTGGATGAGCTGGTGGTCGGCGGCGCCAGCGTCGCCCTGGCCAACCTCGATGGCTCCACCACCACCCTGGGCGGCGCCGGCAACCTCAGCCTCGCGGACACCGATGGCGACGGCATCACCGACGTGGTCGCCCTCGACCCCGCCACCGGGCGGGTCTACGCCTACCGCAACCTGAGCGGGACCCTGGCGCCGCCGGTGGTCATGCACACCCCGCGCAGCCTCAACCACACCCTGTGGCTGGGCGACGCCACCGACGACGGCATCCCTGAGCTCATCGCCCGCGACATCGACGACCGGGTGGTGATCTCCTCGGCCACCACGGCCACCTCCGCCAGCTCCTGGTAGAGCGCGTGCGGGTCTTCGTCACGGGGGCCAGCGGGCGCTTGGGTCGGCCGCTGGTGCGCGCCCTGGTGGCTGCCGGGCGCTCCGTGGTGGGCCTCGCCCGCAGCGAGGCTGCCGCCACCGCGATCTCCGCCGATGGGGCCGCCGTGGCCCGCGGCGACCTGATGGACGAGGCCGCCCTCGCCCAGGGCCTGCGCGGCGCCGATCTGGTCATCCACCTCGCCGGAGGCCTGCGCGGGGCCGGCGCCATCGACGCCCACCGCCTCAACGTCGACGGCACCGAGGCCCTCCTGCGGGCCGCCCTGGCCGCCCCCCAGCCGCCACGCCTGCTCTTCGCCAGCTCCTGCGCGGTCTATGGCGATCGCAGCGGGCTGTGGGTCGAAGAAGACATGCGCCTGCTGCCCCACACCGCCTATGGCCACGCCAAGGCCGAGGCCGAGGCGAGGGTGCTGGCCGCCGCCGCGCTCCAGCCGCGTGTGGCGCGCATCGCCGCGGTCTATGGCGCGGAATTTCCCTTCCTGCAGGTCGAGCGCATCCAGGCGGGGACGGCCTGGCTGCCGGGCGAAGGGCGCAACGTCGTGCCCACCGTCCACGTCGACGACGCCATCGCCGGCCTTTTGCGCATCGCCGAGGCCGGAGCGGCCGGCCAGATCTACAACCTCGCCGATCGGGCGCCCGTGCCCCTGCGAGAGCTGTACGCCGCGGTTCACGCCGCCGTGGGGGGCCAGCCGGTGCGCTTCTGGTCGACCTGGATCCCCAGCGCCCTGCAGCACCGCGCCGCCACCGCAAACGAGCGCCTCGCCGCGGCCCTGGGCCGCCGGCCCCGCTTCACCCCCGACGCGCTCAAGCTCTACACCGCCAGCAGCCGCCTCCAGACCACGCGCCTGGAGCGCGAGCTGTCCTTCGTCTGGCGTCACCCCGAACCGACCGCCGGGGTGGCCCAGGCTTTGGCCGCGGTGCGGCGCGCACCTTGACCACTTCAAGCCTCCATCGTATACAAGCCCGACGCCCCGGACCCCTTCGGGGGCCTCCCCCTCTTGGAAGCAGGCAATGCCGATGCGCACACCGCTGAGCGCTCTCCTTCTCGTCCCCAGCGTCCTTCTGTTCGGCTGTACGCCCCACGACGCCGAGGTGGAGGGCACCTGGTTCGCCTGGTTGCCCAAGAACTCCTCGCCCTCGATCGCGTCTGGCAGCTTCGAAAACCCCGCTGACGGCGCCACGATCTTCGAGTGCGCCCGCGGTTGGGATGACGAGGCCGGCGACTGGGACCCGAACTACATCGGCCCCCGCACCGCCGCCGAGTTCGAAGAGGCCCGCTTCATCGGCGGCGACTGCCCCCGCTACCAGGATGGCGTGGACGATCGCGATCGCCCCGTCTACGTCTACGAGTCCTGGTGCACCGAGCCGCGCGACGCCCACGAGGGCAAGAGCGTGGTCGATGAGATCGAAGAAGAGTGCGATCGGGTGACCGGGCTCGACTTCCACGACTGGCTCGGCTCCGACGGCTACTTCGCCAGCAAGGCGCCGATCGACGCCTGGCGCTCGTCGGCCCTCATCAACGGCGAAGGCGACTTCCAGCTCGCGGTCCACACCGACCTCGGCAATGGCAACGACTTCCGCTTCCAGTTCAGCATCGACCCCGACTTCGCCCCGGTCACCTGCACCACCGACGAGGCGGGCGATCCCCTCATCGCCTACATCGACGACGCCCCCTGGCTCGAGAAGTGGAGCGAGGACGAAGAGGGCTACACGATCTACTACCTGAACGCGGGCTCCTTCCAGGTCTTCCAGGGCGCCACCTCGGGCAACGCCTCCTCTTCGCTGCCCTCCGACTGGAACTCCGGCTTCGGCTACGGCAAGTTCGGCGACGACGAGATGATCAGCGAGGCCAACGCCTACGGCAACACCGACGAGGAGGGCGAGGGCCCGGTCTTCACGGCGCTCGAGATCTCCGAGCGCCCCGAGCCCGACCTCGACCTGTACACCTCGCGCGCCGATGAGC
>JBEIQK010000068.1:0-14574 GCA_040376505.1 Alphaproteobacteria bacterium
GGAAGCGGGCGAGGCCCTTGAGGCCGATGGAGAAGTCGATCTCCAGGTTCTTCTCAAACCAGGTCTTCTGCTTTTCGTTCATCACCGAGTAGGCCATCCGTTTGGCCTCGTCGGTGGTGAGGATGCCGATGTCGAGGCGGCGAATCTCGCCATCCACCCGCACCGCCGGGGCTTCTCCGGCGGCGACGTGGATGTCGGAGGCCTTGTTTTCGACCGCGAAGGTGAGCAGCTCGTGGATCTGGACGCGCATGGACCGCTTCGGAGCAGGAGGGGCGGCCAGTGTACCGCAGGCGGTCGAAGTTTGCCCTCAAGCGCGCGCGACAGGTAGCATGCAGCGGCCTTCCTTCGGAGCCTCCGTGTCCAGCCCCACCCCCGCCGCGGCGCGCTGGTTCGTCCGCGGCGACCTCGACGGCTTCTTTGGCCTCGCCCTCGACAACCTCGTCCAGCTCCTGCTGATCGACACCCTGTGCCGCTATGTGCTGGGCTTCGACGAGGCCCTGCTCTACGGCCGGGTGCTGCCGGGGGCCGCCGTCAGCATCCTCGTGGGCAACCTCTTCTACGCCTGGCAAGCGAAGAAGCTGGCCGACAAGGAGGGCCGCGCCGACGTCTGCGCCCTGCCCTATGGGATCAACACGCCCAGCGTCTTCGCCTACGTCTTTCTGGTAATGCTGCCGGTCAAGCTGCAGACCGGCGACGCCACCCTCGCCTGGCAGGCCGGCCTCGTGGCCTGCCTGGGCAGCGCCCTCATCGAGACCGGCGGGGCCTTCATCGCCGACCGGGTGCGCCGAAACGTGCCGCGGGCCGCGCTGCTCAGCACCCTCGCTGGCATCGCCCTCACCTTCATCGCGCTCGGCTTTCTGTTTCGGACCTTCGCCGCGCCGATCGTCGGGCTGTCGACCCTGGCGGTGGTGATGCTGGTCTACTTTGGCGGCCTGCGCTTCAAGGGGGGCCTGCCGGGCGGCCTCGTCGCCGTGGGCCTGGGCACGGCCCTGGCCTGGGCCACCGGCCTCGCCCCCGGCGCCAGCCCGCCGCCGGCCCCCTCCTTTCACCTGCCGGTGCCGGTGATCGGTGAGCTGCTCGAAGGCCTGCAGCGGGGTTTTCTCACCGAGCACCTCGCGGTGATCCTGCCGATGGGCCTCTTCAACCTCGTCGGCAGCCTGCAGAACCTGGAGAGCGCCGAGGCGGCCGGCGACCGCTTTGAGACGGCGCCCTCCCTCGCCGCCAACGGCGTGGGCTCGCTCACCGCCGCCCTCTTTGGCTCCTGCTTTCCGACCACCATCTACATTGGCCACCCTGGCTGGAAGGCCCTGGGGGCCCGCATCGGCTACTCCTGGCTCGACGGCCTCTTCATCACGGCGCTCTGCCTCACGGGCACCCTCGGGGCCATCGCCTGGGCCGTGCCCATCGAGGCCGGCATGGCGATCGTGCTGTGGATCGGCATCGTCATCACGGCGCAGGCCTTTCAGGCCACCCCCCAGGCCCACGCCCCGGCTGTGGTGATGGGCCTTCTCCCCGGCGTGGCGGCCTGGGGGGCGCTGATGGTCAAGGCCGGCGTGCGGGCGGCCGGCGGCACCTTCGGGCCCGAGTTGGGGGTCAAGCTCACCCAGGGCGACACCTTCGCGATGGGATTGTTCAGCCTGGAGCAGGGCTTCATCTTTACGGCGATGGTCTGGAGCGCCGCCACCGTCGCCATCATCGAGGGGCAGTTTCGCCGGGCCGCCGGATGGATGATCCTCGCCGCCGTCGCCGCCTGGTTTGGCATCATCCACGGCTGGGCCTGGACCCCGGCCGACACGGTGCTGGCGGTGGGCTGGGGCGTGGGCGCGGCCTCAGCCGGCGGCTACCTCGTCGCCGCCGCCCTCTTCGCCCTGGCGCCGCTGCTGGGCACCCGCGAGGCGGGGCCGGGGCATGGGGCCTAACGGTCGAGCTGCATCGCAAAGGTGGCCGACACGATCGCGCCGCTGCCAGCGCCTTCTCCGGTCCAGGTGCTGGGGACATAGACCGGCACGGGCTCCTCGCTGGCGAGTTGGAGGGGCGCGCCCAAGGTGTCGTCGGTGAGCAGCGTGACGCCGGTCTCGCCGACGGCCAGGAAGAGGGAGAAGTCCTGGGCGCCCTCCATCTCCCAATTGCCCGAGCTGACCACCAGCGAGGTCTTGGGGTAGACCGACACGGACCCCTCGAGGGTGGGGATCAGCTCGTAGCGGATCAGGTAGGTGGCATAGTCGCCGCCGTCGCTGGCGATCTGAACAAAGCCGGCGTCGGGGACCTCTACGGTCTCGCCGCCGTCGATCTCCACGTCGAGCTGGGTGATGTTCCACCAGCCGAGGGGCTCATAGCGACAGGCCGCGAGCAGCGGGAAGAGCAGGAGGGCGCGCATCAGAAATTCCCCTGCACGTTGAAGGACCAGGAGGAAACGTTGGTGGCGAAGGGGTACAGCGCCAGCAGCTCGGGATCGTTCCAGAGGATGGTGCCGCCGCCGCCGATCGCCTCTGTTTTGGAGCGGGCCCGCAGCTCGACGCGGGCGGTGGCGTAGCGGCCGCCTTCGACGCCGTAGATCGGCTGGCCGGGCAGCGACACCATGCCCCCCTGCACCAGAAAGCCCGTGCCGACGACGCCGTCGCGGGTGGCGCGAAAGCCGGGCGAGTGAACCCCGAGGGCCGCGAGGTGCAGGCTCTCCACCGGGCGGGTGGCGGTGGCCAGTCGAAGGTCGACCCAACCGCCCAGGTCTTCTTGCTCGAAGTGCTGGGTGCGCAGCCGGCCGACGCCGCCGAGCAGGCCGTCGAGGCCGCTGGCGCCCTCGGTGGCCTCGGAGACCACGTCTCCGTTCACGGCCGGGCCAAAGGCGATGTCGCGCACATAGAGGCTGGTGAAGCCGAGGGGGGCGGCCAGCTTTTTGAGCGGCATGCGGGTGCCGCCGGCCTTGAGCTGGCCCAGGGTGCTCTCGTCGTCGAAGCGGGCCACGCTGGAGACGTTGAGGCCCACGACATCCTCGCCGATGTCGACGTAGAGGCCTTTGGAGCCGGCGTAGCCGAGGCGGGCGTGGCCCACGGCGCCCTCGTAGCGGACCCCGCCGATCCAGTCCATCGCGAAGGCGCTGGCCCCCTCCTGGGTGGCCCAGCCGCGGGAGATCGGCCCCAGGGCCGCGATGGTGCTGGCGTACATCGGCGCCGCGCCCAGCCACATCATCCCCCGCAAGAAGGGATTGGGGTAGGCCTGCTGGCCAAAGGTGACGCTGGAGCTGTAAAAGACGCCGAAATTGCCCCACTGACCGGTCAGGCCGATGTTGCCCGCCTGCATGTCGAGGGGGCGCACCTGCACGCGGTACGCGTCGGGGCAGTTCTTGCTGCCGCCGGCGCGGTCATCGTAGGAGACGACCTGGGCGGCGTTGAAGGTGAAGGTCCACTGCACGGCAAGGGTGCCGCCGTCCTCCTCCTGGTTCTTGCGGCGGGCGACCGGGAAGAGCGCCCGCTCGGCGAAGGCAGTGGCGCTGTAGGTGTTCTGGTTGATCGTCAAGGCAGCGCGGGCGTTCTCGAAGCCCGCGGTGCCGGCGATGGGGTTGCCGCCGTTGAGCCCGCAGTCGGTGCCTTCGGGGCGCAGGATGCCGTCGTCGGCCGCCAGGGCGAGAGAGGCGAGGAGGAGGAGCGTCATGGCTCACCTCCGTCCACCTGGATCACCCAGTCGCAGGAGGGGTCCAGGTCGAGGAGGGCCTGCACGTCGCCGTCAAGCGCCTCCAGGGTCTCGCAGGGAAGGTTGCGGATGAGGAAGGCGCAGGAGAACAGATCCTCGGCGCCGATCTCGTCGAGGCGCGGGTCGTCGGCGGCCCACTCGATGCAGGTGGTCTGATCGACCAGCTCGTCGTAGCGGTCGTTGGCCAGCTCGACATCGCCGCTGCAGCTGTAGGTGCGGGCGGCGTAGGCCCAGCCAACCTCCTTACAGGGCTGATCCTCGGGCATGGGCGCCACGAGGGTGCAGGCGCTGAGCCCAAGAGAGAAGAGAGGGAGGAAGCGGCTCACTGGATCACCACGGTCTGGCCTTCGGCCTCGGTGACGGCGTAGGACTCGAGCAGGGCGCCGTTGCTGGCGTCGCGGTAATTCCAGAGGTGGCCCACGCTGGTGAGCTGATCGTAGGCGGTGCCGGCGGGCAAGGGCCCATAGTCGTTCTCCGTGCAGGCGCTGTCAACCCAGTACACCTGAACGGTCACGGCCGACTGATTTTCGACATGCAGCGCGCGCTCCACATAGGGCCCGTCGGTGGAGCAGGTGGAGTCCCCGCCCCCTCCGCCATCGGCGAAGCTGGCCGAGTCAAAGGGCGGGAGCCCCGTGGGGAAGTAGGCGGGCTCGCCACAGGCGGCCAGGAGCGCCCCCCACAGGGGCAGGGTGGCAGGGGGCAGTCGCCGCATCGGCTCCTCCAGAAAACCCGGCTTAACCCGCGGTCGACGGGCCGATGCGCCGCAGCCAGCCCACCATCGCAAAGGCCAGCACATAGGCGAGGAGCGCCACGCCAAAGGCCACGGAGTAGCCCCACATGCGCGAGAGCACCACCGTGGTGAGGCTGGCCACCACGCTCATCCAGCCGTTGATCGCCCAGCCCCAGGGCACCAGCGCGCTGGCCTCGGGGCGCAGCAGGCGCAGGGCGGTGGGGAAGGGCATGCCCATCACAAAGCCGAGGGGGAAGAGCACGACGATGGTGATGGCGACGCGCATCCAGGGGGCGAGGCCGAGCGCCGTGGCGTAGAGCAGCGGCGAGACGACGAGGCTCAGCAGCAGGCCGAGCCCGATGGCGAGGCCGATGATCTGCCGCAGGCGCCGATCCAGGCCCTCTTCGGGCAGGCGACCGGCCAGGATGGAGCCGAGCCCCGAGGAGAGCAGCATCGAGAGGATCACCGCCGTGACGGCGTAGGTGGGGTGCCCCACAAAGAGGATCAGGTCGTGGATGAGCACGGTCTCCACGGCGAGGTAGCCATAGCCAAGGCCGGCGATGTAGACGATGCCGGGGCCGACGTGGCGCATCTGGGCGAGGCCGGCCCGCTCGCGCGTAAGCAGCGGGACGCCGATGAAGAGCACACCCGCCGCCAGCGTGAACAGACACTGGATGACGATGCTCATGTAGACCGCCGCCAAGGGCTTCTGCTCCTCGCCCGAAGCGGTGGCGACGCTCTTCGACAGCTCCTTCCAGAAGAAGGAGGGGTCGTCGAGGTAGGGCCGGTCGTCGGTCATGACCGGGCCGGTCATCAGCTTCTTGCCGGCGGCGTTGAGCGGCTCGGTGGGATCGAGGGAGAGCTTCTGGTTGGGGTAGGTCTTCAAGGCCGCGACGAGGCGGTCGCGCTCGGCCACGGTCCAGGGGCGGCCCTTCACCAACAGGATGGTGGAGTTGCCCTGCACATAGGCCATGTGTCGGTGGGGCTCGGTCACCCCGCGGGCCTTCACGGCGGCGGCGGCGGCGCGCAGGATGGCGTCGGTGCTGGCGCCGCGGCCGAAGGAGATGGTGCCGTCGGGGCTCAGGCGGTCGAGGTAGGTCTCGAAGGCCTCCTGGGTCTCGAGCAGGCTCGGGCTCCAGGCGTTGGCCAGCAGCCCGGCGCTGCTCCAGAGGTTGGCGTGCACCATCTGGATGATGTCGTAGGGGGCCTCGGCGTGGAGGATGGCGGCGCGGCCGTCGGACTTGACGCGGTGGGTGTCGCCCTGAACATAGGGGTTGACCGGCGAGTCGGGGTACTTCTCGCCGACGATGTCGAAGATCTCTCCGGCGATGTCGACGGCGTCAATGCCCGTGAAGCCAAAGGACTGGGCCACCGCCACCTCGGGCCCTGCCGAGGCCGCTAGGATGGCCACCTTCGCGGGGGGCTCGTGCAGGTGGTAGACCACCGAGCGCATCGCGTCGCGGCGGGCCACCTCGGAGCGGCGAGCCTCGCTGAGGAAGATCTCGCTGGCGCTCGTATTGTCGAGGAGCATGAAGTCGCCGCGCTTGGAGTCGCGGTGAATGGACAGACGGGTGAGCGCGGTCCACTCGCTGTAAATGACCTGATCTTCGGCGTAGCCGGCGGCGTACTTGACGCGCAGCACCTCGCCGCCGAGCCCCGCACCGGCCGCGAGCAGCGAGGCCACCACCCCGCCGATCGCCACGTTGCGCAGCAGGCCGCGCTCGCCCCACACCAGGGCCGCCGCCGACAGGGCGCTGCCGAGGGTGACGATGAAGACGGTGTCGGGGCCGGCCAGGGTGGAGAGCAGCGGCAAGAAGGCCACCGCAGCGATGGCCCCGCCGATCAGATCGGCGCCGTAGAGCAGGCCGATGTGCTCTTTGCGGCGCTGAAAGACGCCAGCGAAGGAGAGGCCGGCGATGGCGAAGGGGACGGTTAAGGTGCACAGAAGCACCACAAACCAGCCCGGGTTCAGCAGGCTCTCCTTGATGCTGCTGCGCTCCTGGTAGACCGTCGGCGCCGCCTCGGACTGCAGGGTCACCGGCAGCTCGATGGTGGCGATCACCGCCAGAAAGGTGAACAGACCCTGGGCGAGGCAGAGCCAGGCGAGGCGCCGCTCGAGGCCCTCATCGGGGAGCAGGCTGGGGCGCAGGTGCTGGAGGATGGCGCCGGCGCTGATGCCCAGCAGGGCCAGGGCCAGGGCGAGGTGGGCGAACTGTGCAAAGAGCACCACGCCAAAGAGGCGGGTCAGCAGCAGCTCAAAGAGCACCAGATCAAAGCTGATCAGGAACATCGCCGCGGCGAGGGCGCGGACCTTGCTGGTCATGGGGCTGCCTGTTCGAGGAGGGTGCCGCGGCCGAGGATCCACTGGGGGTCCACGGCGAGCTTGAGCGCGCGGAATTGGGCGAGGACATCGGGGCCCAGCATCTCCGCGAGGAAGTGCCGCTTGAGCTTGCCGATGCCGTGCTCGGCCGAGACGGTGCCGCCCAGCGCCACACACTGGCGAGCGAGCTGCTGGTAGCGACGCTTCGCTTCGGCCAGCTCAGCGGGGCTGCGCGGAAAGAGGTTCATGTGCAGGTGGTTGTCGCCGATGTGGCCAAAGGTGATCTTGTCCATCGGCTCGGCCTCGTAGAGGTCCATCACCGCGGACAGGGCGCCGTCGGGCACGGCGAAGTCGGTGCCCACCTTTGGCATCCCGTTGGCCACCACCCGCTCGTTTACGCCCGCGGGGACGGCGTGGCGCACGGCGGCGAGGCGGCGCCGGCCGGCCTCCTCCTCGGCGACGATGGTGGCGTCGGCCAGGGCGCCGGCCTCCACCAGGGCCTCGTACCAGCGCTCGAGCGGGGCCTCGCCCTCGTGCTCGACCTCGATGAAGAGGGCGTGGGCCGCCGCATCGGGGATGTCGGGCACCCGGGCCCGCACCATGTCGAGGGCGTGGCGATCGAAGTACTCGATGGCCCGCGGGTTCAAGGGGCCCGGCTCGGCCCGCGGCGACCGGGCGCGTTGGGCCTGGGCGCGGGCGACCTCGACGAAGGCCAGGGTGCTGGGCAGCTCGGGGAAGAAGGCGAGGAAGGAGAGGACGCCGGCCGGCAGCGGCAGGTGGCGCAGCCAGGCCCGGGTGATCACCGCCAGGGTGCCCTCTTGGCCGATGAGCAGGTCGAGGAGGTTGCTCGCCGGAAAGAGGCCCGCCGCCGTCTTCGTCGCTGGCTCGGCGTGGCTGAGGTGGGGCCAGCCATCGGGGATGGGGGTGTCGCGGGTGGCCCGCAGGATGGCGCCGGTGGGCAGCACGGCCTCGACGGCCTCGACCCAGGGCCGGGTGGGGCCGTAGCGAAAGCTGCGGGCGCCGCTGGCGTTGGCGGCGATGGCGCCGCCCAGGCTGCACTCAAAGCGGCTGGTGGGGTCGGGCGGAAAGTGGCGCCCGGCGGCCTCACACTGGGCCTGGTAGGCGCCGAGGATCACGCCAGCGTCTACCTCATCGAGGGAGTGGACCGTGTCCAGCCGCTCGGTGGAGAGCAGCCAGCCCCCATTGGGCACCGGCGCGCCGGTGGTGGCCGTGCGCTGGGCGGTCACCGTCACCGGGATGCCGCGGGCCTGGCAGTGCGCCAGGACCTCGGCCACCTCCTCAGCGCAGCGCGGGCGCACCAGGGCCTCGGCGCTGCCATGGGTGTTGGAGGCGTCGGACAGGTAGCCGGCGAGGAGATCGGGGTCGCGCAGGACGTCGAACATGCCGCCGCGCATTACCCGACCAAAGGGCTACTCGGCCACCGCAACCGCCGAGAAGGCCACCTGGCAAGGGAAGCTGATGTCGGCGTACCACTCGACCAGCTCACAGTCCGAGCCCGAGCAGTCGAGGTTGAGATCGAAGCGCAGGTCGGTGTGGGTGGCGTCGGAGAAGGTGCCGGTGGTGTTGACCGTGATGACGAGATCGGCGCTGACGTCGGGGATCGGCTCGCTGCCGGTCTTGTCGTCGCAGTCGAAGCTGGGCTCGGTGAGCGAGCAGCCCATCACGTCGGAGGCGTCGGCGTCCTGGACGATGGTGAAGCGATCGGCGCCGACCTTGGACAGGGTGAAGCCCGGGTTGGCCGTGCCCGAGGGGGCGTCGCCCGAGTAGTTGCAGTTGTCCGAGATGAGCGTGCCCTCGCCGGTGTAGAGCCAGTGGCCCTCTTGGGGGAAGAAGGCCGCCGAGCCATCGTCGCCGCCGTCGGCCCCGTCGGCCCCGTCGGCGCTGCCATCGGCTCCATCGGCCGAGCCGTCGGCGCTGCCATCGGCGCTTCCGTCATCGGCGCCGTCATCGCCGCCGTCATCGGCGTTGGGGCCGGGCTTGGTGGAGGCCTCTTCGGCCTTGTCACCGCAGGCGAAGAGCAGGGCAGCGGCGAGGAGGGGCAGGTTCATGCGCGTCATCAGCAGACCTCAAGCGGGGTGGCCAGTGTAGCCCCAGGCGAGGTCAAACCGGAAGGGGCGGCGCATCACCAGCCCATCAGCACCGCCGCGAAGCGATCCGCCGACGCCGAATCATGGCGGAAGAAGAGCGAGGGCTCCACCAGCTCCAGCTCGTTGCAAAGGGGCGCGCCCGCGTCATCGTGGAGCAGATCGACCCGGGCATAGGCCAGGGGCTCGGGCCAGCGCGCGGCCGCGGCGGCCAGGGTCTGCTCGCACAAGGCGCGCTCGGCGGGGCTGAGGACATGGGGCTCGTCGCTGGCGCCGTGCTCGCTCTGGACGAGGTAGCTGCCGGGCACCGGGCGCTTGCGAACGGCGTGAGAGAAGGCGCCGCCAAAATAGATGGCCGAGACTTCACCGAAGCGCTCGACGCTGGGCAGATAGGGTTGCAGGAGTTGATCCACCGGAGCTCGCGCCACATGCTCCTCCCCGGCCTCCACCGTCGACCGGCTGAACCGCAGCGAGCCATAGCCGCCCGCGCCGACCACCGGCTTGAGCAGGGCCTGCCGTACGCCGAGGGCGTCCATCCAGGCGGCGAGGTCGGGGCGCTGGCCGGCGGGCAGGAAGCGCGTGGGAGCCTGGGGCACCGGCAGGGCGGCGAGGTAGGATTTGTCGGTGTTCCAGCGGATCACCGAGAGCGGATTAACGAGGCGGCTCACCGCGCCCACCGCCTCGGCCCAGGCCAGAAAGTCGGGGTAGCGCTCGGTGTAGTTCCAGGTGGTGCGCGGCACCACGAGGTCGTAGGCCGACCAGTCCACCGCCGGGTCGTCCCAGGCCGGCGTCTCCACCGTGGCGCCGCGGGCCCGCAGGGCGGCCTCCAGGGCGAGATCGTCGGTCTCCTCGGCGGGGAGCTGGCGGTGGCTGGCCAGGGCGATGCGGCGGGACATGGGGGCGACCTCGGAGCCTTGACTTTTTCCCGGCGGCCCGTTGCCGGTCGGGGGTGCCGTCCCTACACTCGTCTCGCGTCACCCGCAAGGAAAGGCCGATGACCACTCTGTTTTCACGCGCCGTCGGCGCGGTGCTCTTGTTCGTGGGGCTGCTCTTGGGCGGGCCGGCCGAGGCCCGCGGGCCCTCGGTGATCAAGGCCGATGTGGCAGCCGACGCCGAGGGCGCCCTGGCCGCGCCGCCGCCGCCGCCCGCCGGCTGGACCACGGTGGAGGGCCTCTATGTGCGGGTCCACGCCGATCCGGGCGACGCCGCCACGGCCCGCCGGGTGGCGAAGCACGCCGACCAGGCCCTGCCGGAGATCGCCCGCACCCTGGGCCTCTCCACCGGCCGCACCGTCGACCTCTATGTGGCCCCCGATCAGGCCTGGTTCTCCGGCCAGCAGCCCGGGCGGGTGCCGGCCTGGGCCGACGCCACGGCCTGGCCGAGCCGCGGCCTCGTCTACCTGCGCCCCGATCGCCTGCGCGGCAACCCCACCGAGACGCTGGAGACCGTGCTGGAGCACGAGCTCACCCACATCGTGCTGGGGCGGGCCTTCTTGCCCCGCGAGGTGCCCCACTGGCTGCAAGAGGGCACGGCCCAGGTGGTGGCCGGCGAGTACAAGCTGGACGACCTCGACGCCATCGGCGCGGGCCTGCTGGGCGATGGGCTCCTGCCCTTGGGGCAGCTCGTGGCGCGCTTTCCGGCCGATCCCCATGAGGCCAGCCTCGACTACGCCCAGTCGGCCCACTTCGTCTCCTGGCTGGGGGCCACCTATGGCAAAGAGGCGCTGCCCACCGTCATCACCGGCCTGCGCCAGGGCCGCAGCGTTGAGGCCAGCCTTGTGGAGGCCACCGGCCGCAGCTTCAGCCAGCTCGACGCCGAGTGGCAGGCCACGCTCTCCCAAAGCGGCCTGTGGCTCAAGCCGCTGGTCAGCGACACGGTCTTCTTTACGCTGGGGGCCGCGCTGATCGTGGCCGCGATGGTGCGGGTGCGCAAGCGCAACCGCGAGCGCCTCGCCCGGTGGGAAGAAGAGGACCGCATCCAGGATGCGCTGGTGGCCTCGCTCCGCGGGGTGCCGGCCTACCGGCGTGCCCAGTCGAGCCTGTTTACCGTGCATTGATCCCGACGGGGGCCGCCGCAACCCGTCGAACCCGATAGGGGGCTCGACTCAACCTTGGGTGTGGTGCGTGAAGATCACCTTCCTCGGCAGCGGCGGCGCCTTCACCGATTACCGCGTGAACTACCACAACAACGCGCTGATCGAGACCGCCGAGGGGCCGGTGCTGCTGGACTGCGGCACCACCGCCTGCCAGTCGATGCGCGAGTTGGGCGTGCGGCGCACCGACCTGCGGGCCGTGCTCTTCACCCACCTGCACGCCGATCACGCCAGCCCCGAGCAGCTCATCTGGGAGCGGGTCTATTCGGTCGAAGACGCGGGGCGGCCGGCCTTCCTGCCCACCGAGCTCATCGGCCCGGCCGCGCTGATCGAGCCCCTGGGGCGGGCGCTGCACCCCTTCCTCGATGAGTACACCGACGCCCAGGGGGTCTACCGCCACGGGGGCCTCGCGGCGCTGGTGCGGCCACGCGTGACCGAAGAGGTGGAGATCGGCGGGGTGCGCTTTCGCTGGTTTCGGGTGCCGCATGTCACCGGAGATGGCGTCGACAAGGCCGCCTTTGGCCTCTGCATCGACGACGGCCAGCAGCGCCTGTACTGGAGCGGCGACACCACCTTCGCGCCGGCCTGGATCAACCGCGCGGCCAGCGAGAGCGCCACGGCGCGCATCTTCCACGAGTGTCTCTTTTACCCCCGCTTTGGCGGCACCGTTCACACCCACTGGGCTGAGCTACAGACCCTGCCGGCGGAGCTGGCCGGGCGGGTGACCTTGATGCACCACACCCAGGTGCCCGAGGGCATCGAGCTGGAGCCCTTCGCCGGGGCGGCCGCGCGCCATCAGGTCTTCACCTTCTGAGGCGCGGCCGCAGCGACCCGATCAGGGAAAGGTGGCCCGCAGGTAGGCGAGCAGGTCGGGCATGTCGGCGTCGGAGGTGCCCATGGCCGGCATGGCGCCCTTGCCATCCTGCACCGCGGTGGTGATCTGGGCGTCGGAGAGGGCCGGTACGACGGCGGTGAGGTCGGAGGACGGTGTGCCGCCCATGTCGACGCCGAGCTTGCCGTCGGCGCCGTGACAGCCGACACAGGTCGAGTTGTAGATTCCAGCGCCAGCGGTGGCGTCACCGCCAGAGGCGCCGCCAGAGCCGGTGTCTTCGCCGTCCTTGGAGCAGGCGGCCAGGGTGAGCGCAGCAAGGATCAGGGTGATTCGCGTCATGATTCCTCCATCCGGAAAACGCGCTTCACTATAGCCGATCAGGGTGCTTTCGGGGGAGGGGCCGCCAGCTCGGCCCGCGCGGCCTCGAGCTGGCCGAGAATGCGGGTGGTGCGCACGGCGAGCCCCTCTCCGGGGCGCGGGGCGGCCCCCAACGTGGCGTCGAGCAGGGCCAGGGCCTCGGCGGTGGCGCCGCGGGAATGTTGGATGCGGGCCTGGCGCTCAATCGCCCGCAGGCGGTTGTCGCCGTAGCCGGTGCGCACCGCCGCCTCGGCCTCCACGGCGGCCTCCTCCAGGCGCCCGAGGGTGCGGAGCTGGCCGGCCAGGGCGTGGTGGTAGCTGAACTCGTCGGGGTAGGCCGCGACGGCCTTTTGGAGCAGAGCGATGGCGCCGTCGGGGTCGCCAGCCTGGGCGAGCAGCTCGGCGAGGGGCGTGTACTTGCCGCGATCAAGGGCCGGCTCGCCGGTGAGGGTCGACGCCATCACCTTGGCGGCGGCGGCGGCCCAGGCCCGCACCTCGGTGGGCGGCGCGAGGGCGGCCATCACCTGCAGGTAGTCGGCGGCCTTGGCGGTGGGGGCCGGGCCAATCGCCCCCTGCACCGCCCGGCGGATCGCGGCGGCCAAGGCGGGATCGGCCTGGGCGGCCTCGATGGCCTCGAAGACCCAGTCGTAGAGCACCTCGGGAGGGGCCTTGTCGGCCAGCCAGCGGGCGTCTTTGGGGTCGTGGTCGAGCAGGAAGCGGGCGGCCCGAAAGGCCCAGGACTCCGCGAGGGCCGGCTCGGCGGCGGCGCGGGCGAGGTAGGCGCGGGCGGCCTCTTCGCGCTGGGACTTGGCGAAGCGCAGCGCCAGTTCGGCGGCGAGGGCGGGGCTGGCCTGATCGGCCGGCGGCGGCGGGCGGCGGGTCTGGGCGACGTCGCCGATCCAGCGCAAGAACTCGGGCTCGGTGGCGTAGCCCACGCTGCGGTCGAGCTCGTCGCCCTGGGGGTTCACCACGACGAGGGTGGGGTAGCCGCCGACGGCGTAGCGGGTCTTCAGCGCCCAGCTCTCGGGGCGGTCGACGTCGACCTCGACGATGACGTAGGGGGCGAGGTCGGCCTCGTTGGTGGGGTCGTGGAGCACGTCGGCGCGGAGCTGCTGGCAGGGCGGGCACCAGACGGCGGTGAAGTCGTAGAGCACCAGCTTGTTCTCGGCCCGGGCCAGGGCGAAGGCCTCGTCGATCGAGCGGGTGACGCGGTTGGGCTCGGCGGCGGGCGGGGCCGGGGCCTCCACCCGCAGGGCGTGGCCGACCCCCTTGCGGGCGCTGGGGAATTCCCCGGCGAAGCGGAGGTCGACGGGCCGGCAGATGTCGCCGCTGTCGGTGCAGAGCGAGAGGCGGGCGGTGCCTTCGATCGGGCTCTCGGCGCCAGGAGCGCGGAAGATCATCCGGCCGTCGATCAAGGCCGCGCCGTCGCTCTCGATGAGCCAGGCGCTGCTGCCCACGCTGAGGTCAAGGCGCACCGGGGCCTCGGCCGAGATGTGCTCGCCGGGCGGGGCGGTGATGCGCAGGGCGAAGGCGGCCTTGTCCCAGTCGATCGACGCGCTGGGCAGGGGGGCCTCGGCGGCCAGGGCGTGGGAGAGCAGGAGGGTCCACATGGCTCAGTCCTCGGCGGGGCGTCGCAGGGCGGCCCGCAGCCCCAGGCCCAGCCCGAGCAGGCCGAGGATCCCGGCGCTGGCCCGCCCCATCGCGACCGGGTCGCCCTGGGTGCTGGGGAGGAGGCGATCGATGAAGGGGAAGACGAGGTAGGAGCCCGCGCTCCGACTGTTGTAGTCGAGCACATAGAGGGCCGCGAGCAAGAACAGGGCGGGGGTGATCCAGCGCGTCATGCCCGGCGTGTATCGTGGAAGCCGGAGCCTCGCTTGACCCCATCGCGCCCCTCGATGCCGGCCTTCATCGCCCTGGTGGTGCTGATCGTCTTCTACCTCTTCACCGTGCCGGTGGCGGCGCGGCGCGACGGGGACTTTGTTCACCTTTGGGTGGGTGGCCGGGCCTTGATCGAAGGGGGGGCGGCGGGCCTCTACGACCCGGCCTTGCACCAGCAGCTCCTCCAGGAGGCCCTGCCGGGCGGCCTCACCGAGGCCCTGTGGGCGCCGCGCAACGCCCAGTTGGGGGCCTTCTTCTACCCGCCGCCGGCGGGCCTGCTCTACGCGCCCTTGGGGGCCCTGCCCCTGCGCACGGCGGCGGCGGTGCATGGGGGCCTCGTGATTGGGGCGGCGGCCCTGGCGGCCTGGGGGCTCGCACGCCTGGGGCGGCGCGAGGGGGGGCTCGGAACGGTGGGCGCGGGCGCGCTGATCGGGGCGATGCCGAGCTTCTTCTTCAGCTTCGTGCTGGGGCAGAACGGGGTCTTCACCTTGCTGGTGATCCTGGCGGGGCTGGGGCTCCTGCTGCGGGGGCGGCCGTGGCTGGGAGGCCTCGTCTGGGGGCTGCTGGTGGCCA
>JBEIQK010000240.1:0-8389 GCA_040376505.1 Alphaproteobacteria bacterium
AGTACCGGTCCTCCTTGCGCTCCGCCTCGACCAAGGTCATCCCAAAAGCGCTCTCCTCAACCACACGCTCCGCCAGAATGTGGTGCGTAAAAGAGAGCCCCAACCGCAGTGGCTTCACCGGCCGCAAGGCGAGAAGCCCGGTGAGCGCGATGTCATCAGCGTCCCAGTTGTTCGGCGACAGACTCGCATCCGGGATGGCAGCGCGGTCAAAGGTGGCCTGGCCACCCAGCAGCAGGCGATCGTCGAGCAGGCTCCCCTTCACGTCGAGGCCGGCGAAGAAGCTGTCGGCGGCGTCGCGGGCCCACAGGCGCTCCTGCTCAACGAGGGCCGGGGTGTTCTCCGCCTGGTAGGCGTCGTCGAAGTCGTTGCGGCCGCCGATGTTGGCGATGGAGATCTCGTAGTCGTCGAAGACCGACCAGGCCACGAAGCCGCCGAAGGCCGAGACCACGAGGCCCTCGGCCGGCTCGCCCTCCACGCCGAGGTGCAGGCGGCCGGGCATGTCGTAGGCCACGCCGGCGTCGGCGACGAAGGTGCGGTCGCAGATGCCGTACTTCTCGGCGCCAAAGCGGCCCAGGGCGTCGGTGTTGGGCGGGCAGCCAAAGGCGAGGGTGGCGTCGCCGGTGTGCTCGAGGCGGTAGCCGGCGGTCCAGGAGGCGCCCAGGGCGAGGCGGGGGATCGGCTGGCCGCGCAGGCCGATGCTGTAGGTGCTCGATCGGCTCTTCAGGCTGTCGAAGGTGAGGGCGGCGGCGTAGCGCGGATCTTCGAGGTCGGCGTCGGTGTAGGAGGGGGTCTCTTCGAGGGCCAGGATCTCGTCGTGCAGGTCGACCATCGTGTCGTTGTCGAGGTCGGCGCTCCAGGTGCTCTGTACAAGGTGAAAGGCCACGCCCAAGGCCACCTTGCCCTTGACCTCATAGCCGCCGGCGAAGATGACGTGGGCGGTGGTGCTGGAGCCCTCGCGCAGGTGGTAGCGGCCCACCCCCGACTCGCTGACGCTGGCCCCGCCGCGGGCCGAGGGCACCGCCAGGGCCACGCCCACACCGAGGCCGGGCACGTCGAGGTCAGAGGCCAGCGCGAGGTAGGGCAGCACGCCCTGAAAGCCGAAGGCGTCGCTGCCGGCGTTGGCGCCGCTGCGCTGCAACGACATCTCGCCAAAGGTGGGGGCGGCCTCGACAAAGAGCCGGTGGCCGCGGCCAGCGGGCAGGCCGGCCGGGTTCCACCACAGCGAGGCCAGCTCGGTGGTGGTGGGGCTGCCCCAGGGGCCGGCGAGGTCGGGGGTGTCGAGGGCGGCGGCCTGGGCCGGGGCCCAGCCCAGCGCGGCGATGAGGGAGATGAGGGTCAGGGGGCACTCCAGGCGACGGCCCGCAAAGCGTAGCCGACGCGGCGGCGGCCGGGGGGCACCGCGCGCGGAGACTCAGGCCTGGGGCATGCCGTCGAAGACCCGCCGCAGCGCGGGCTGCTGGCGAAAGCGCGCCTCCAGCTCGGGAGGGAGCCCCTGGGCGATCTCCTCGGCGAGGGCGCCCACCTCCTGGAGGATCTCGGCCACCGAGGCGCCTGGGGGGGCCTGCTCGATCACCCGCAGCCCGGCGTGGACGGCGATCAGGCGAAAGCCCCGTGTCCGTGCCCCTTCCAGGGCCGTGCTGGCCAGGGCGTGGGCGGCCTCGCGGTAGCCCAGGGCCGCCCAGGCCGAGGCCATGTGGAGCTGCACGCCGGGGCGCCGGGCCGGCGGCACCCGGGGCACGATGCGCCCCAGATCGCGCAGGAGGGGCTCGGCGACCTCGACCCGGCCGCGGTGGATGAGAGCCAGGGCCAGCAGCGACTGGATGTCGGCGCCCACGGCCTCGCCATCGCAGGGAGAGGTAGCCTGCAAGCCGTGGCGGGCGCGCTCATCGGCCTCGGCCCATCGGGCGTCGGCGATGGCGGCCATCACGCCGAGGCGGGCCAGGGCGCCCAACTCGCGGTGACCGCTGCCGTCGGCCATCTGGGACTGCAAGGCCTGGAGCGCGACCCGCAGGGCCTCGCCCTCCCCCAGCGCCAGGGCGGCCTCGGCCCGCATGCGCATGGCCAGACGGATGGCCGGCGCGTGGTCGACCTCCCGGGCGAGGCGCTCGGCCAGATCGATGCGCCGGGTGGCCTGACCCAGCTCCCCCTCCCAGATCAGCAGCTCGGCGCGCCGGGCGTGGATCACGGAGAGGCGGGCCGCGTCTTCGCCGCGCTTGTGGCGCGACTCGCCTTCGGACAGTTGGGTGCGGGCGCCGGCCAGATCGCCCACCAGGGCCAGCCCCTGGGCGCGCACCATGCGCAGATCGAGCAGGGTCGGATCGGACTCCCCCTCCACGCCCACCTGCAAGGCCGCGGCGGTGAGGCGCTCCACGCCTGCAAGATCGCCCAAGTCCAGCGCGAAGGCAGACAGGCAGCGGTAGGCGGAGATCTGTCCACGGCGGTCGAGGCGGTTGCGGGCCCCGCGCAGCACGTCTTCGGCGAGGCGAATGGCGCGGTCGGCCTGACCGAGGCCGAAGAGGGCGGTGGCGACGGCCAGCGTGGATTCGGTGAGGGTGATCGGATCGCCGATGCGCTGGGCCTCGGCCCGCACCACCTCGGCCTCCCCCAAGGCGAGGCGCCAGGCGCCGCGCTGCAAGAGCATGCCCACCTGCACGCGCAGGCGGCGGATGCGGCTCTCGCGCAGCAGGGCCGGGTCGAGGTGACCCTCGGCCAGGGCCTCGATCTGCTCGGCGCGCACCGCCACCGCCTCGGCCTCGGGGTGCAAGCCGCGATCCCACAGCGCCAGCGCGGCGATCGAGAGGTGAACAAAGGCGGGGCCCACGTCGCCGGCACGCCGGAAGTGTTCACCGATCACCTCGGGGCCATAGGGAAGCCGACCGCGGCGCCGGGCCAGCGAGAGGGCGACCCGCCGGTGCAGCGTGGCCCGGGCCACCGGCGGGGTCTCCCAGTAGAAGGCCTGCCCCAGCCGGCGGGCGCTGAAGTCGACGATGGCCCGGCCGTTGCGGCTGCGCTGGACGAGCACGCGGCGGTCGGTGAGCTGATCGATGAGCGCCAGCGCCTTGCCGGGCGGGCCCAGCTCCACCAGCACCTCCAGCTCGAGGTCTTTGCCGGCGACGGCCAGGGCGGCGAGCAGCTCGCGCTCGGCGGCGGTGATCGGGCCCAGGCGGCTGATGGCGGCCTGGCGCACCCGCGCCGGGATCTTGAGGTTCTCGCCGATGATGTCGCGGCCATCCTCGTCGACCGGCACGCCGCCGGCCTCTTCGAGGGCCGAGAGGTACTGCACCGCGGCCAGCGGCCAGCCCTCGGTGGCGTCGAAGAGTTGGGCGCCGATGCGGGCCGACTGGGCGCCCAGGACCGGCGAGAGGCTGACGAGGCGCACGAGGCTCGCCCGCGACAAGGGGCCTGGCCGCAGCACGCGCACGGCGATGCCGTTGATCGAGGGGGCCTGGGGCAGCACCCCGGCGGCGGTTCGGCGGGCCGCCACCAGCAGGATCGGGCGGCGGTCGCGCTCCAAGGTGGTGCGGGCCAGAAAGCCGAGCAGCGCGCCCAGGGTGCCGGGCGCGTGGTGCAGGTCGTCCACCACCAGGATCATCGGGCCGTCGGAGAGGAAGACGTTGAGCGCCCGCCGCACCCCTTCAAAGAGCCGCTGGCGCTGGTCTCCGGCCTGGGTCATCCCTTCCAAGGCGTGGCTGAGGCTGGGCGGGCAGCGGGCCCCCAGCCCGTCGCGCAGGTGGGCGGCGAGGCCGTGCAGGGCCTCCAGGGCCTCGGCCAACGCGTCGAAGCGCTGGGCGGTCATGCCGATGGCGGCGGCCTGGGCGCAGATGTGGTCGAGCAGGCGCGTGCGGCCGCAGCCCTCGGGCCCCTCGATCATCACCACGCCGCCCTCGCCGCGCAGGAGGGCCGAGATGCTCTCGCCGATCACGGCCACCTCGGCCTCGCGGTCGAGCAGGGGGTGGGCCCCGCTGTCGACCGGCTCGGTGGAGGCCTTGCCCTCCCACCGCAGAAACTGCACCAGCTCCTGGGCGCTCTGAAACCGCTCGCGGGGGGCCTTGCGCAGCAAGCGCAGGGCGGCGGCCTCGAGGGAGGCGGGGATGGCCGGCTCGAAGAGGCGCGGGGCCTCGGGCTCGGCGCGCAGGTGCAGGCTGGTGTAGCCGGAGAAGGTCGCGGCGGTGAAGGGCCGCTTGCCGGTCAACATCTGGTAGAGGAGCACACCGAGGCTGTACAGATCGGAGCGGTGATCAAGGCTCTGGCCGTTCACCTGCTCGGGGCTGGCGTAGGCCCAGGTGCCCACCACCAGCTCTTCTTCGCCCATCCTGCCGCCGAGCTCTTTGGCCACGCCAAAGTCGGTGAGCCGCACCGCACCCACGCGGTCGACGCGCAGGTTGGCGGGCTTCACGTCGCGATGGACCATGCCGCGCCGGTGGATGTGCTGCAGGGCGTCGGCGATCTGGGTGGTGAGGCGCACCACCTCGGCCCAGCGCTCGTCAAAGGGCAGGTGCGGCAAGCGGTGCAGCACCTCCTCAAAGCCGCGCCCCTCCACCAGCTCCAGGGCGATGTAGCGGTGGCCAAAGAGCTCGCCATGGCCGCGCAGGCCCACCACATGCGGATGATCGAGGCGACCGAGCGCTTCAACCTCGCGCAGAAAGCGCCGACCGACCTCGCCCTCCATGCCCGCGCTCTTCAGGATCTTGAGGGCGACGGACTGCCCCTCGGCGGTGCGGGCGGCGACGACCTCGGCGCTGCTGCCGCTGGCGAGGTGGTGGAGAAAACGAAAGCCCCCCAGCGCGCCCCCCTGCTGCACGGTGTGGCCGGCGATATGCAATCCACCTTGCGGGTCGACGAAGACGCCGTCGGACGCGGGTGGCTGCAGGGGGTTCATGGGGTGCATCGGGTCGTGCGCAGGGGGAGCGGGAGCCCCAATCGGGGAGACCTGCAGCGGGAGCCTAACCGGTTACTCACCCCGGGTTGAGCCCCCGCGGTCCACTGTTCGTACACATCCGCCAGACAGCACGCGCCGCGCGGCGCCCGAAGGGCCCACCACTACGCCCCCCTCGTCGGTCTGGCTCCCCGAGGTGAAGGGCTGTCCCAGCCCACCCACCAGGACGTACCGTAAATGAGACAGTCGGCTATCGGCGGAGCTTGCCGAGGTTTCCGGTCAGGCCGAGCTGAAAGAAGGGGGCGCCCACGGCGAGGTCCCAGCCGATCGCCGCATCACCAACCAGTGCGCTGGTGAGCCCCCAGCGCAGCCCGCCATCGAGGATCCACCGATCAAAGCCATCGTCGAGGACGGTGGCCAGTTCGCCATAGACATCGACATGCCGGGCGAGGGGGTGGGCGTAGAGGAAGGCGAGGGGCACCCCATCGAGGGCGATGCCCGTGTCGGGCGAATGGAAGAGCAGGCCCGCGTTGGCCTGCACCGCGCCCCCCGACCGCAGGCGCCCGGTGAACAACATCTGGGTGGTGCCCCACCACAGCTCTTCCGAGGACAGCGGCACCGCCGTGCCGAGGAAGGCGGCGAAGCCGTTGTGCGGGCTGTCGCCGATGCGGATCTTGGCCTCGGCCGAGAGCCCGGGGCTGCCCGAATCCACGCCGGCGAGGTTGAAGCCGAGGCGCGGCTCGACCGGGTCGAGGTTGAGCTTGACCAGCGCGGGCACGGCGTCGCCGTACTCGCTCCAGTAGCCGCCCACCTCCATCTCGATGGTGCCGGGCGCAGCGAGGAAGCCGCTGCGCGACACCGAGGGCCGGTCAGGGGTGGGCTCAGCGGCCAGGGCGGCGGACATCCACAACAGGGGGATCATCGGGGGCTCCGGTCGGCGCGCGACACACGACCCTCCTGGCCTAGGCCATCGCACTTGCTGTGGCAAGCCCTCCCCCTCGAAGTGACCCGAAGGATTGGCACGCAAATCCTCCGTCAAGGCGGCGAGGCCCCCCAGCGCGGGCAGGTCCCTGCGCTACGATGGCGCAGCCGAGGATGTCTGCTCGGTCACCTGGAGCCCTCGATGCGTCTTCTTTGCCTGCCCTTGACCCTCCTCCTCGCCTGTGACGAGGCCGCCACCCCCGCAGCACCCGTCCTCGCCGATGAGAAGGCTGCCGCCGAGGCGATCGCGCTGGCGGCGCCGCACTTCGACGTGTTGCTCGGCAGCCACGCCGTGGGCCGCAGCGGCGCGCTGCGCGTCTCGGCGGTGGAGATCGACGAGCTGGCGATGCGCCATGTGCGCACCGAGCAGCGCCTGGGGGGCCTGCCGGTCTTTGGCGGCGAGGCGATCGTGAGCTTCGATGAAGAAGGCGAGCTGGCCCACATCGTCGACACCCTGGCCGAGGTCGAAGAGATCGACACCCGGCCGGCCTACGCGGCCGACGAGGCGGTGGATCTGGCCATCGCCGCCGCCGATCTGACCTGGCTCGATGAGGAGCCGGCCGTGCGCCTCGTGGTGCTGCCCCACGGCGGCCGCACCCACCTCGCCTACGAGGTGCGCCTGCGCGACACCTTCCACGGTGAGCCCACCATGCCGCGGGTCTTCATCGACGCCCACACCGGCGAGACGATCTGGCAGTACGAAGATCTGCGCACCGCCACCGGCGACAGCCACTACTACGGCACCGTCTCCTTCACGACCTACAAGTCGGGTGCCGACTACTACCTCGAAGACACCACCCGCGACATCGGCACCTTCAGCTACGCAGGCACCTATTCGTCGGCCTACTACATCACCGACACCGACACGGTGTGGACCGAGCCCGACCAGCTCTCCGGCGTCACCGCCCACTACGCCGCGCGCACCTTCTACAATTACTTCAAGAACACCCACGCCCGTCAGGGCATCGATGGGGCCAACGGCCCCGGCTACGTGAGCTCGCTCACCGGCACCGGCTCGGTGGTGTCGCTCTTCGTCAATTACGGCAGCAACTACGTCAACGCCTACTGGGATGGCACCGCCATCTATGTCGGCGACGGCGACGGCGTGGACAGCGACCCCCTGGTGACGGTCGACATCATCGGCCACGAGATGACCCACGGCATCACCACCAACGAGGCCAACTTCACCTACTACGGCGAGTCGGGCGCCCTCGACGAGAGCTACGCCGACGTCTTCGGCACGATGGTCGAGCTGTACAGCGGGCAGTCTCCCGACTGGGCCCTGGGCGAAGACTGCTGGACCCCCAGCGTGGCCGGTGACGCCCTGCGCTACATGGACGATCCCACCGCCGACGGCTCGAGCACCGAGCACTACTCCACCCGCTACACCGGCTCCGCCGACTCAGCCGGCGTGCACATCAACTCGGGCATCGGCAACCTCGCCTTCTACCTGATGGCCCAGGGCGGTTCCCACCCCACCACCAGCTACGGCAGCACCACCGTCACCGCCATCGGCACCACCAAGGCCGCGGCGATCTGGTACCGCGCCCTCACCACCTACCTCACCGCCTCGGCCACCTTCGCCACCGCCCGCACCGCCCAGATGAGCGCCGCCTCCGATCTGTACGGCACCAGCAGCACGGAGTACGCCACCGTTCAGAACGCCTGGGCGGCGGTGGGCGTGGGCTCGGCGGCCACCACCAGCACCTGCAGCGGCTACACCACCACGCTGACCGGCTCCGTCTCGACCTCCGGCACCTTCAAGATCGAGCCGTCGGGCACCTACTATGTGTCCTCCACCAGCGGCACCCACAAGGGCAAGCTGGTGGGCCCGAGCGGCACCAACTTCGACCTGCGCCTGCAGAAGTGGGTGAGCGGCACGGGCTGGACGAACGTGGCCATGTCGAACACCACGGGCACCAGCAACGAGTCGGTGAGCTACAGCGGCACCGCGGCCAACTACCGCTACGTGGTGAAGTCGACCTCGGGCACCGGCGCCTACACCTTCTGCATGACCAAGCCCTGAGCGCCGCTAGCCGTCGGCCTCGGCCCAAAGCGAGGCGGTGACGGCCTGGGTGTAGGTCTGGGCCTGGACCCAGGCCCGCAGCAGGCGCGCAGGATCAGGGCGGCGGCGGTCGACGCCGGGCAGGCAGGCCGCCGCCAGGGCCCGCAGCCGCTCGGCCCCGCCGCTCAGCAGGGCGGCGTCGAGGGCGCGGGCCTCGGCCTCCACGGTGGGGAGCAGGCTGGGGCCCAGCACGGCGACGCCACCTTGGGCCAGGGCCCGTAGGCGCCGAAGCAGGGGCTCGGTGGGGCGCGCCGGGGGCGGCGGCGGCGTAAGGGCCGGCAGGGGCGGCGCGTCGGGCAGGGTGAGGCCGCTGACCCGATCAAAGGCGAGGTTGAGCCTCCCCTTCATCGCCGGCGGCAGAGGGAGGGCCGGGCTGCCCAGACAGAGCAGGCGCAGGGCCCAGGGCCGCTCCCGCATCGCCCGGCCGATGGCGAAGACCTCGATGGGGCCGACCCGCGCGAGGCGGC
>JBEIQK010000578.1:0-4332 GCA_040376505.1 Alphaproteobacteria bacterium
CGGCGGGCCTGCTCACCATCGAGGACCGCTGCACCCTGGCCGACCACCGGCGCTTTGGACTGGGCCGCTAGATCTCCATCACAAAGGTGCCGGCGGTGTCGAAGAAGTCGCACTCGCCCACCACCTTGTCGTCGTTGCCGCGGAGATCACCGTCAACGGTCAGCGTGATCGTATAGCCGCCGTAGATGCCTTCGAGGTCCATCACCACCGCATCGGCCTTGCGGGTGCCCTCCATCTCGCCGGCAAAGCGAAAGCCCTCGTAGGCGAACCAGCCGTCGCCGTGCAGCTCGGTGCCCTTCTCGGCGTCGACATCCATCAGAAAGTCGACGTCGAGGTCGCCGGTCTCGGTGGGGACCACGCAGACCCCCTGCCACTGGCCAAGCAGGGACTGTCCGCAAGCGGTGAGCGGGAGCAGGAGGAGGGGGAGCCAGCGCATCATGGGCAAGACCTCAAGGGGGCGGAGCCGCACCTTAGCTGCGCCCGCCGGGGAGCGTCAACGCGCCGCCGCGCCATGCCCCGCCGCGGCGGCCGGGATACCCTTTGAGCCCCAACGGAGCCCCCATGCGCGCCTTGCTGAGGACCGCCCCTCTCGCCCTGGCCCTGGCCAGCGGAGCGGCGAACGCGGCCCCCGACGCCGCCTCGATCCCCTTCGAGAAGATCGAGCTGCCCAATGGCCTCGACGTGATCCTGTCGCCCGACAGCTCGGTGCCCTTTGTGTGGGTCGAGATCTGGTACGACGTCGGCTCCAAAGACGAGAAGGCCGGCCGCACCGGCTTTGCTCACCTCTTTGAGCACCTGATGTTCCAGGGCTCTGCCCACCAGAACACCGACTACTTCGTGCCGCTCCAGGCGATCGGCGCCAGCATCAACGGCACCACCAACCTCGATCGCACCAACTACTACGAGGGCGTCCCCAGCGAGCAGCTCCCCCTGGCCCTGTGGCTGGAGAGCGATCGGATGGGCTGGCTCCTGCCGGTGCTCGACGAGGCGAAGCTGCAGAACCAGAAAGACGTGGTGCGCAACGAGCGCCGCCAGAACTACGACAACCGGCCCTACGGCCGCGTGCCCATCTGGCTCCAGGCCGCCCTCTACCCGGCGGAGCACCCCTACCACACGCCCACCATCGGCAAGCACGAAGACATCGAGGCCGCCAGCCTCTCCGACGTGAGCGAGTTCTTCCGCACCTGGTACCTGCCCCAAAACGCCACCCTGGCCATCGTCGGCGACTACGACAAGGCCACCGCCCTGGAGCTGGTCCAGCGCTACTTCGGCGACCTGCCCGCCGGCGCGCCACGGGCCCAAAACAGCCCGCCGCAGCCCACGCTGACCGAGCAGAAGATCATCCGAAAGACCGATGACGCCCCGCTCTCCAAGGTCTGGATCGCCTGGGTGAGCCCGCCGGTGCTCCAGCCCGGCGACGCCGAGCTGGACATCCTCTCGGCGGTGCTGGCCGAGGGCAAAGACAGCCGGCTCTACCGCCGCCTCGTCCAGGAGAAGGGCGTGGCGCAGGATGTCTCTGTGTACCAGCAGAGCGGCCGCATCTCGAGCCAGTTCGTCATCAACGCCACCGCGCGGCCGGGACACAGCACCGATGCGCTGGTGGCCGAGATCGACGCCGCCCTCGCCGAGTTGCAGAAGAAGCCGGTCTCCGCCGAGGAGCTGGCGCTGGCGGTCACCGACTACACCGTCGCCTTCTACGGCGCCGTCTCCACCCTGGCCGGCAAGGCCCGGTCGCTGTGCAGCTACAACAACACCACGGGCGACCCCGGCTACATGGCCAAAGACCTCGCCCGCTACCAGACCCTGACCCCTGAGGCCGTGACCCAGGCCGCCGCCCGCCTGCTGCCGGCCGACAAGCGCGTGGTGCTGCATGTCACGCCTGGCCCCAAGGAGAACTGAGATGCGCGCCCTGCTCCTCCTCGTCGGCCTCTCCGCCTGCGCCCCCAAAGCGCCGCCCCCGGCACCGCCGCCGCCCCCCGCGCCGCCGGCCCTGCCCGCCTGGCGCACCCAGGCGCCCGAGCCCCTGCCGGCCCGCCCCTTTCAGCTCCCGGCCGCCGCCGAGGGCAAGCTGAAGAACGGCATCCCCGTCACGGTGGTCGAGAACCACGAGGTGCCGCTCGTCTACGTGCGCCTCGTGCTGGAGGGCGGCTCCTGGACCGACCCCGATCGCCGGCCCGGCCTCGCCGGCGCCACGATGGATATGATGAACGAAGGCGCTGGAAAGCTCGACGCCGGCGGCCTCAGCCTCGCGCTGCGCAAAGTCGGCGCCTCGCTCTCGGCGAGCTCCGGCCTCGATGGCAGCGAGATCAGCGTCTCGGCCCTGGCCGATCAGCTCCCCGCCACCCTCGACCTCCTGGCCACGGTGACGCTGCAGCCCACCTTCCCGGCCTCGGAGTGGAAGATCCTCCAGTCGCAGCGGCTCTCCGACCTGAAGAGCGCCCGCAGCGATCCGCGGCGCATCTCCGACCGCATCTGGCGCTCCACCCTGATCGGCGATCAGTACGCCGGGCGCCTCAGCCAGGAGAAGTCGATCGAGGCGATGACCGTGCCCGAGATGCGGGCCTGGTACGGCGAGTGGGTGCGCCCCGAGCTGGCCAGCCTGCTCGTGGCCGGCGACACCACCCTGGCCGAGATCAGCCCCCTCCTGGAGTCGCGCTTCGGGAGCTGGAAGGGCAAGGGCAAGGCTCCCAAGGTCGACCGTAGCCCCAAGAAGCCGCTGCCCGCCGTCTCGAAGACCACGATTTACCTCGCCGACAAGCCGGGGGCCGCCCAGTCGGTGGTCAAGGTCGGCCAGTTTGTGCAGCCCCAGACCGCCCCCGATCAGACCGACTGGCAGCTCGCCGATCGGATGATCGGTGGACAGTTCGTGGCCCGCATCAACATGAACCTGCGCGAAGAGAAGGGCTGGACCTACGGCGCCCGCTCGGGCACCTGGTTCTCGGCCCTGCCGGGACTGTGGTCGGTGGAGGCCGGCATCGTCACCGCCCACACCGGCCCCGCCGTCGCCGAGATCCTGCGCGAGCTGAAGGAGTCGCTCACCACACGGCCCTTCACCGCCGCCGAGCTGACCACCGCCCGCGGGAGCCTGCTTGGCTCCTTCCCACTGGCCTATGAGTCGCCGGGGACCCTGCTCAGTCAGACCCTGGAGATGCGCCGCTACGGCCTGCCCGCCGACTGGATCACCGGCCAGCCCGACCGTCTTCGCGCCTCCACCGAGGCCAGCGTGCAGGCCGCTTGGGCCCGCCGCATCCAGCCCGAGAAGCTGGCCATCGTCATCGTGGGCGATGTCGCCACCATTCGCCCCCAACTTGAAGCCCTGCAGATCCCCATCGTGCTCGTAAACGATGATGGCCGCCCCGTGGAGAAGCCGTGAAGGTCAAGAGCGAATTCATTTGGATGGACGGCAAGCTCGTCCCCTTCGAGGAAGCGCAGGTCCACGTCCTCGCGCACACCCTGCACTATGGGCTCGGCACCTTTGAAGGCATTCGGGCCTACCGCCAGGACGACGGACGGGCCGGCATCTTCCGCCTCAAGGAGCACATCGCCCGACTGTTTGACTCGGCGCGCCTGATGCAGATGCCGATCCCCTTCACCCCCGAAGAGGTCGAGCAGGCCTGCATCGACACCGTTCGCGCCAACAAGGCAGAGACCTGCTACATCCGGCCGCTGGTCTTCTACGGCGCCAACGAGATGGGGCTGGGCGCCCGCACCAACCCTGTCCATGTCATCGTCGCCATCTGGCCTTGGGGCTCCTACCTGGGCGAAGAGGGCATGCGGATCGGCATCAACGCCATCACCTCTTCGTTCACCCGCCATCACCCCAACGCCAGCCTCCAGCGGGCCAAGGTGATCGGTCACTATGTGAACAGCATCCTCGCCCGCTACGAGGCCCAGGAGCTTGGCTACGACGAGGCTCTGATGCTCGACGCCAACGGCTACCTCGCCGAGGGCACCGGCGAGAACCTCTTCGTGGTCAAGGACGGTCGGGTGAATTGCCCCCCCCTGGCCAACGCCCTCGACGGCATCACCCGGCGCACGGCGGTGGCGATCCTGGAGCGGGCCGGCCACCGCATCCACGAGGCCTTCTTTGGCAGGGACCTCGTCTATGTGGCCGATGAGGTCTTCGTCACCGGCACGGCCGCCGAGGTGACGCCCCTGCGCTCCCTCGACCGCCGGCCGATCCCGGCGCCGGGGCCGCTGACCACCCTGGTCCAGAGCACCTACCTTGAAGGGGTGCGCGGCCGGGTGGACTGGATGCGCGACTGGATCACCCCGGTCTAGGCCAGCAGGCGGGGACGACGGCCGGGCCGAGATCCCAGAGGATCAGGCCCG
>JBEIQK010000114.1:0-12367 GCA_040376505.1 Alphaproteobacteria bacterium
ACCTCGCCCACGCGATGCTCTTCGTGAACAATTTCTTTCACTGCTCCAGCGACGATCAGCGCGCCCGCTGGCTGCCCGGCGTGATCAGCGGCGAGAAGATCGCCGCGATGGCCATGACCGAGCCCTCGGTGGGCACCGATGTGCTCGGAATGGGCACCACCGCGGTGCGCGACGGCGATCACTATGTGGTGAACGGCCGAAAGATCTTCATCACCAATGGGCCCGAGGCCGATCTGGTGATGTTCTACGCCAAGGTGAACGGTCGCATCACCAGCTTTGTGGTCGAGACCGGCACCCCGGGCTTCGCCAAGGGTCAGGTGCTGCACAAGATGGGCATGCGGGCGAGCTCGATGTGCGAGCTGATGTTCGACGACTGCCGCATCCCCGTCGAGAACCTGCTGGGCGGCGAGGGCCAGGGCGTCACCCACATGATGCGCAACCTGGAGATCGAGCGGCTCACCCTGGCCGCCATCAGCCTGGGCATCGCCGACCGCTGCCTCGACATCATGATCCGCTATGCCAACGAGCGCACCGCCTTTGGCAAGCCGCTCACCGAGTTTGGCCAGGTGCAGCGCTTCATCGCCGAGAGTTGGGCCCGCACCGAGGCGATGCGCTGCCTCATCTACCGGGTGGCCCACGACGTGGCGCCCGACAAGCGCAACCGCGTGGGCTCCGACGCCAGCAAGCTCTTCGCGGCCCCCACCGCCAAGTGGGTGGCCGACGCGGCGATGCAGGTGCTGGGCGGCTACGGCTACTGCGACGAGTACAAGGTCGAGCGCCTCCTGCGCGACGCGCGCCTGATCGAGATCGGCGGCGGCACCAGCGAGAGCCACCAGAAGAACATGACCCGCGACCTGGCCCGCCTCTACTCCACCTGAAGCAGCGCCAGAGCGGCGGCGGCGAGCGCGTGGGCGGCAGGCCGGTCGGCGACGACATCGCCCGGCAGGCCCAAATCGCGGGCCGCCGCCGCGGTGGTGGCGCCGATGACCGCGACGCGGGGCCAGGGCCCGCCGGGCCAGCTCTCCACCAAGGCCTGGGCGGCGGAGGGGCTGGCCAGGGTCACCACCGCCACGGGCCCCACCGCAGCCCACTCGGCGCGGGTGGGGCAGCGTAGGGCCGTGTCGTAGACCGCCCAGCGCACAAGGTCGCTGGCCGCGGCCTCATCGGCGAGCTGACGGGCGCCCATGTGCAGCAGGCGCGCGCCCCCACCAAGCTCCGCCCGCACGGCCTCCACCAGCGCCCGCAGGCCCGCGCGGCCCACCCAGCGGCAGGGCGCCCCGAGCGCCTCGGCGGTGGCCACACCCACCGCGGCGACCGGCAGGCCCGGGGGCGGCTGGGCGAATTCGAGGGTGGCGGCCGAGCTGAGGAGCACCGCGTCGAAGACACCGATGGGAGCGGCCTCACCGGTGGGGCGGGTGTGAAGGAGCGGCAAGAGCGCCACCGGCGCCCCCCGCGCCTTTAGGTCGTCGAGCTGCCCCGCCCCTTCGCGCGCGGTCACAAGGATGCAGGCGGAGATCCTTCACCTCCTGACGCGCGTCGCTTGCGACGGCCAACGCCAGCGGCTAACCGCCTCGCCCGACGCGCAACTGGCCCTCATGGAAATGGCCCCTGCGCCGATGAGGGCCCTGCTTTGAGATGGGAGCTTGTATGCCGCGCCCCGCGCTCCTCGTTGTTTTGCTTCTGGCCGCCTGTGGCGTCACCCAAGAAGACTTCCCCGAGGCCTACGCCGCCGCCGTGTGCGCCAAGTCCGATGAGTGCGACACCCTGGGCGGCATGTCGATCGAAGACTGCGAAGACGCCATGGCCACCTTCGCCGAGACCGTGATGCTCGACGGCGACTGCGCCTACGACCCCGACGCCGGCAAGGCCTGCATCGAAGAGACCGAGTCGAGCGCCTGCGACGCCACCAGCGACGACGGCGACTCGGCCTGCGACACGATTTGCGGCGACAAGAGCAGCGGATGAGGGCGGCCCTCGCGCTGGGCGGCCTGCTCGGGCTCTCTGGCTGCCCGATCCCCCAAAGCCGCTTCGCCGATCAGCTCGCCCAGGCCGCCTGCGAGCGGGCCGAGGCCTGCGATGCCCTGGGCGGCGTTGATCTCGAAGACTGCCTCGTCACCACCGCCGCCCACGTCGAGCGTTCGATCCTGGTGGCCGACTGCGACTACAGCGAAAGCGAGGCCCGCGCCTGCGTGACCTCCGTCGAGAATGTGCCCTGCGCCGAGCTCCTCGACGGGGCCGACGCGCTCGCCGGCTGCGACACGACCTGCGCCGGCGGTTGACAGGGGGCCCCCGGTTGGGCGACCCTGCACCGACTCGGAGTCCGCGTTGCGTACCTCTCTCGCCCTGTCCCTGCTCCTCCTCTCCGCCTGCGGCTACAAGCAGGAGGAGTTCGCCGTTCAATACCCCGAGACGGTCTGCGCCCTGTACGACGCCTGTGAGGTGATGCTCACCCTCAAGGGCTACGAGACAGTCGAAGCCTGCGAAGACGACGTCGGCGACGAGGTGAGCGAGAGCGCCTGCGCCGACTTCGACAAAGACGCCGCCCAGGCCTGCCTCGACGGCATCACCGAGATGAGCTGTGAAGACCTGCTGGCCGAAGACTGGCCGAGCGAGTGCGAGACGGCCTGCACGGGCGGCTGATCGAGGAGCCCTCAGCCCGCGCCGAGGGCCTCGGCCAGAGCCTCTCCGAGGCCGGCGGCGGGGCCCCGGAGGGTGGCGCGGCGGGGGTTGCCATCGGCGCCGGCGACAAAGCCGGTCACCTCAAAGGCCTCACCCGCGGGCCAGGCATGCGCGGCAGCGGGCACGTCGCAGCCGCCGCCCCAGGCCCGCAAGAAGGCCCGCTCGATGCCAGCGGCGGCCCGGGCCGCGGGGACGTCGATGGCGCGCACCGCAGCGAGCACCCGGTCGTCGGCGCTGCGGGTCTGGATGGCCAGGATGCCCTGCCCGGCGGCCGGCACCATCTGGGCGATCGACAGGGGGCGCGCGTCGGGGCGCGTGATGCCGAGGCGGGCGAGGCCGGCGGCGGCCAGCAGGATGGCGTCGAAGAGGCCGGCGTCGCGCTTGGCGAGGCGGGTGTCGACATTGCCGCGGATGTCGGTGATGACGAGGTCGGGGCGCAGGTCGAGGAGCTGCAGCCGCCGCCGCTGGGAGCCGGTGCCCACCACCGCACCCGGGCGCAGGTCTTCGAGGGCGGGCCCCACCAGCACATCGCGGGGGTCCTGGCGCGCCGGCCAGGCGCCGATGGCCAGATCGGGCGGGTCTTCGGTGGGCAGATCCTTGGCGGAGTGGACGGCGAGGTCGATCTCGCCGGCCCGCAGGCCCTCTTCGAGCTCAGCGGTGAAGAGGCCCTTGCCGCCCACCTTCGCCAGGGGGCGATCCTGGATGGCGTCGCCGCGGGTGCGGATGATCTGCAGCCGCACCGATAGACCGGTGGCGGCGGTGATGGCGTCGGCCACCTGCTGGCTTTGGGCCAGGGCCAGGGCGCTGCCCCGGGTGCCCAGCACGAGGGATTCGCTCATCCGTCGGTCTCCGTGGGGTCGGCGGCCTCAACGCCCATCGCCTGGAGCAAGGACTCCAGCCGGGCGTGCTCGCCCTGGGCGATGAGGGCGCGGGCCTCCTGCAAGGGGCTGTTCATCAGCTTCTTCACGATGGCGCGGGTCATGGCGTCGAGCAGCTCGCGGTCGCGCTCGCCCAGTTGGGGCAGGCGGCCGAGGGCCCGGTCGAGCTCGGCCTGGCGGATGAGGTCGGCGCGGCGCGACAGGGCGCCGACGCGCTGGTGGGCGACCTGATCGACGAGGAGGCGCCAGCACTGGTGCACCTCTTCGTGGACGATCTGCTCGGCCCGCACCGCCGCCGACCGCCGCCGCTCGGCGCCCTGCTCGGCCACCTGGGCGAGGTCGTCGACGTCGAAGCGGTAGACCCCCTCCAGGCTGTTGACCTCGGGCGCGATGTTGCGGGGCACCGAGAGGTCGATCAGCACGAGGGGCCGGTAGCGACGCCGCCGCATGATCGGCGCCAGCATCTCGGCGCTGATCAGCACGCGGCCGGCCGAGGTGCTGGTGAGCGCCACGTCGACCCGCTCCAGGTAGCGGCCGATCTCATCGCCATGAACCGCGCTGGCGCCGAGGAGCTCGGCCAGGGCGACGGCGTTGGCGAAGGTGCGGTTGGCGATCACCAGCTCGCCGAGCCCTTGAAAGAGCATCGCCCGGGCCACGAGCTTGCCGTGGGCGCCGGCCCCGACGAGCAGGGCGCTCTTGCCGTCGAGCTCGCCCAGCACCTGGCGGGCCAGCTCCACCCCCGAGCTGCCGACGCTGACCGCCTCGCGGCCGATGTCGGTCTCGACGCGCACGCGCTTGGCGACGTGCAAGGCGCGGTCCATCACCCGTCGCAGCACCGGGCCAACCGCCTTGGCCGTGACGCCCTTCTGGTAGGCGTCGCGCACCTGGCCGATGATCTGGGGCTCGCCCACCACCATCGAGTCGAGGCTGCAGGCGACGCGGAAGAGGTGCTTGAGCGCGTCTTCTTCGGCGTAGCGGTAGATGTGACGGCCGGCGACCCGGGCCCGCAGGCCGCTCGACTCGGCCAGCCAGCCGGCGAGCTCGTCGGGGCCGCGATCGCCGCTGGGCACGGCGTAGAGCTCCACCCGGTTGCAGGTGGAGAGCAGCACGCCCTCTTCGCCCACCCGCTCCACCCGCAGGCGGCTGAGCAGCTCGCCGACGCGCTCGGGGGCCACGGCGAGCTGCTCGCGGAGCTCGACGGGGGCGGTGTGGTGGCTGATGCCAACCGCGACCAGCCTCAACCCCACACCTCCAAAGCCATGCCAGCCTTGAAAGAACAAGGCGGCGAGGAGGCCGAGCAGCACCATGGTGCCAAAGCCGATCACGCTGAAGACCGCGATCAGCCGGCCTTGCCAGCCGGCCACCACCCGCAGGTAGAGGCCGACGGCGTACCAGATCCAGACGGCCAGGGTGCCGTGTACCGTGAGGTCGGGGCCCATGCTGGTTTGGGGGTGGGTGAGCGCCCAGGTGCCGCCCACCAGCATCCCGGCCGTGAGGGCCACAAAGCCGGCCCCCATCGCCCGGGCGTTCCACTGATCGAGGGCCTGCACCGAGGGAAAGCGCCGCAGATCGGCCAGCTCGCGGCGCTTGAGCCGGCGGTGAACGAAGAGGTAGAGCCCCGAGACCCCGAAAGAGAGCGCAAAGCCCAGCAGCCCGCCCAGGATCAGCGCGACGTGGAGCGGAAACCAGAGGGGATCGAGGCGGGTGGGGTCTGCACCCGTGGGGGCCACCAAGGCGCCGATCAGCAGAAAGAGGCCGAGGCCGAAGAGCGTGTTGCCGAGCACCTCCATGCGGGGCCGGCGGCGCACCCCGGCGGCGCCCACCACCACCCAGAAGGCCAGCGAGGCGAGGCCCCACTGCATCGACTCCAGCGGCAGGGCGCCCTTCTCGATCACCCCGACGATCAGGCCCAGGGCGTGCACAACCGCCGCACCCGCGCGCCAGGGCGTGCCGCGCAAAGCTGCCGGCAGGCGCTCGAGCCGCAAGGCCGCCGCGGTGGCGACATGGCAGAGCAGCGCCAGCCCCAGCAGCCCCAGGCCGATCACGAGCGCCCCTTCGCCGGCGGGGTCGGGCCCTTGCCCTTGGCGTCAGGCTCCGCCTTGGCGCCGAAGCCACCAAAGAGCCCCTTCAGGGCATTCATCGAGAATGCGCTGCCCGCCGACTCCGGAGGGGCCTGGGGCCGCTCGCGCATCTCCTTCAAGCGAAGGCGCCGGCGGGCGCCGATGTGCTCGGCGTCGAGCTCCACGGCGCGCTGAAAGTGCTTTTCGGCCTGGGCCTCTTTGCCCTGGCTCACCAGCAGCTCACCCGCCTGAAAGGCGCACTCGGCCTTGAGCTTGTTGTCCTTGCCGCCCACGGCGCCCAGCTTCTCGACCGCCTCGGCGAGGGTCATCTTGCCGGCCCGGAAGCCCGTTTGGGCGAGGATCCACTCCGGGCGCTTGTCGGCCGGGTTGAGGCGGGCGGCCTCGCTGGCCTTGTCCCAGGCCTCGACGAAGTCCTTCTTGCGCAGGGCGAATTCGGCGGCCTTGTAGGCCATCTCGCCGGCGAGCTTGTCGCGGGCCGAGACGTAGACGCGGCCCTCCTCGGCGGCCCGCAGGCGCTCCGCCAGCTCGCGGAGGGCCTCGGGATCGGCCAGCACGCGCTCACGGGCCTCGTTGATGAGGCCAAAGCACAGGGCGCCGGCCTCCCGCACGGCCTCGGGCTCGCCCAGCATGCGGTCGGGGTGGAACTTCGCCGAGAGCGACCGAAAGGCGCGCTCCAGGCCGGCTTCGGTGGCCTGGGCGGACTTCTCCATCTCAAAGAGCTCGGCGAAGGGCATCTGCCGGATGCGCGCCGCGGTGTCCTTCAGCTCGGTGAGCCGCGCCCGCTCGGCCTCGGAGAGCGGCGCCGGGCCGGCGACCCGCTCCAGGTTGAGCAGGCCCAGGTGCAGCAGCAGATCGACGCTCTGCCAGGTCTCATCGGTCTCTCCGCCGCGGGCCGACCCGAGGAGCTCGCCCAGCGTGCTGGCGCGGGCCGCGTCGCGCAGCAGTCGGAAGGCCACGGGCGAGAGGCCCCATTGCGACTCGGGCGCGTCATCAGGCAGCGCCACGCGCAGGGCCGCGTTGCGGTGGCGCCCCAATTCACGGCGAACCACATCGGCCGAGCGCGCGGCGCGCAAGCCGGTGGCGAGGATGCGCGGCAGGCTCATCGGCAGCGTGGTGGGGGGCCCCGACCAGCAAGGCCCGGCCACGAAGCGAACGGGGTCATCGTCGACGGCGGCGATGCGCGCCAGGGCGAGGCCGAGCCCCTGGCCCGCCACGTCGAGGGCCCGATCGGGCGAGGTGCCCTGGCGGATCGCCTGGGCGATCTGGGCCGAGAGGGCGGTGGAGTCTGTCGAGTCGACGCCCAGCCCCGAGAGCAGGTTGCCAATGCCCTCGCTGCCGCAGACCGCCCCGTTCATCAGGTCGATCACCCGCTCATCGCCGCGGGCCCGAAAGCTGAGTCGGCCCGTGGCGCCCACCCGATGCGCCAGAAAGAGCACGCGCAGCGGCGGAAAGCGGCTGGCCGGACCGGCGACGGCGTGGAGAAAGTCGCGGCCCGCCCAGAGATCGGCGGGGGCGGCGGCCGGAGGGCGCGTGGACATCCAGAGCTCCAGGCAAGCGGCGCGCGACAGCGCGGCCGATCGGCCACCTGTAGCCAGTTGGAGGCGCGATGGGCCAGCCTCCCCCCTTGCCTGGAGGCGCTGCGGGACCTACACAGGCGGCAGGAGGCAACGATGGCCAGCCAACATGTGAAAGTCGCAACCGACGCCACCTTCGAAGAGCTCGTCCTGAAGAGCGCCACCCCCGTCCTGGTGGACTTCTGGGCCACCTGGTGCGCCCCCTGCAAGGCGATCGCGCCGGTGCTCGACAAGATCGCCGATGAGAAGGGCGGCGCCCTCACCATCGTGAAGGTCGACATCGACAGCAACCAGCGGACCGCGATGAAGTACCAGGTGCGCTCGATCCCCGCCCTGCTGCTCTTCAAGAACGGCGAGGTGATCGGCCAGACCCTGGGCGCCCAGCCCTACGCCAAGCTCACCGAGTTCGTCGGCAAGGCGCTTTAGGCGCTGCGGCGGGCCTCGGCCGGGCTGCCGACCATCATCGCGGCGCCGTGCACCACCGCCAGGGTGGGCTCCTCGGCCACGATGATGGGCAGCCCAGCGCGATCGCACAAGGCGCGGTCGATGCCGGGCAGGTTGGCGAGGCCGCCCACCAGCACCACGCCGGTGTCGGCGATGTCGGCGGCGAGGTCGGGGGGCGTGCGCTCGAGGGTCGCCAGCAAGGCCTCGCCGATCAGGTTGATCGGCTCCTGCATGGCGGTGTGCACCTCGGTGGACTCCAACTCGGCCGCCCGGGGGTAGCCCGTCGCGATGTGGCGGCCGCGGATCAGGTGGGTGGAGCGCGCCTCATTGGGGAAGCAGCTGCCGATCGCGATGCGGGCCTCTTCGGCCATCGCCCGGCTGATGGCGATGCCGTGGCGCTCGGCCACATGCTGCTGGATCGCCAGATCCATGTGCTCGCCGCCAACCTTGATGGTGCGGCTGTAGACCACGCCGCCGAGCGAGATCACGCTGACGGTCGACGTGCCAGCGCCGGCGTCGAGGATCATGTGGCCGCGGGCCTCATCGGTGGGCAAGCCAGCACCCATGGCGGCCACCAGGGGCTGCTCGACCAGCATCACCTCGCGGGCCCCGCTGGCCTCGGCCGACTCGCGCACCGCCCGGCGCTCGACCTCGGTGGTGCCATAGGGCACCGCGATGACGGCCCGCGGCCCCACCCAGAGGCGGCGGCCTTGGACGGCCACCATCAGGTGGCGCAGCATCGCCTCCAACACCTCAAAATTGGCCACCGAGCCGTCCTGGATGGGGCGGATCACCTCGATGTCGCGCGGCGTGCGGCCCTCCATGCGCAGGGCGTCGCTGCCAACCGCAAGGATGCGGCGGCGGCCGTGGCGGTCTTCGGCGATGGCGACGATCGAGGGCTCGATCAGCGCGACCCCGCGCCCCGACGCGAAGATGCGCGTCGTCGAGGAGCCGAGGTCGATGGCCAGGTCGGCCGAGATCACCCCGAGGACAGAATTCCACATCGGGTGGGGCTCAAGGAGGGAGGAGGGATGGGACCGCACCCAGGGGATGGGCGGCGGCGGGGTCGGGCGCAGGGAGCGCCCGGGCGGGAGCGGCGGCGGGGGGCAAGGGGAATGCCCCGGGATACGCACCCTACCACGCCCGCCCCTCCCAAGGCCACGCCCATGTGCGCAATCCGAAGCTCTCTCTTGACGCTGCTGCTCTTCGCCCTGGGCTGCGTCCGGTCGCCGGTCACCGACCGACGGCAGATCAACATCATCCCCGATCGCCTGATGCGCGATCTGGGCGCCAGCGCCTACGCCGACCTGCTGGCCAAGGCCGAGGTCGACCGCAGCTCGGCCGACGCCAGGCGCCTCGCCGCCGTGGGCAAGCGCATCGCGCGGGTGGCGGCCCAGCGCGACTTCAAGTGGAAGTACAGCCTGATCGACGACAACAAGACCATCAACGCCTGGTGCCTGCCGGGCGGCAAGATCGGCTTTTACACGGGCATCCTGCCCGTGCTCCAAAACGAGGCCGGCATGGCCTTCGTGATGGGCCACGAGGTCGCCCACGCCGCCGCCCACCACGGCGCCGAGCGGATGACCCAGCAGCTCAGCCTGCTCGGCGGGCTCACCGCACTCTACCTCTACCTCGACAAGAAGACCGAGCTGTCCGAAAAGCAGCGCGGGCGCGTGGTCGCCGCCGTGGGCCTGGGGGCTGAGGTGGGCCTCGTGCTGCCCTTTTCGCGCCGCCAGGAGAGCGAGGCCGACATCATCGGCATGATGTACATGGCCCGCGCCGGCTACCCCCCCGAAGAGAGCGTGGCCCTTTGGGAGCGCATGGCGGCCCAGGCCGGCGGCGCCTCGGTGCCCGTCTGGCTCTCCACCCACCCCACCACCAGCCAGCGCAAGGCCCGCCTGCGCGACTGGATGGCCACCGCGCGCAAGAAGTACGAGCGCAGCGAGGCCGTCGCCGGGGCCCAGGCTGTCCTCTGGAAGCCGGGCGCCCGCTGATCCGCCGCCGCGGGGGATGAAGGGGCCCGCGAAGGTGATTAGGTGCCCCCGTTGACCGGCGCCCCAAGCGGGGCGCACTGCCTTGATCTGAGCGCCCAGCGCCTGGGGACCCGATGAGCCTTCTCGACAACATCCGCCGCGGCACCGACAGCATCCTGGTGCGCATCTTCTTCGGCATCATCGTGGTGGTCTTCATCTTCTTCGGCGTCGACAGCCAGAGCAACACGGGCGACGGCGGCTTCGCGGCCAAGGTCAACGGCGACTACGTCAGCCTGACCGCCCTGCGCTTCGACCTGCGTCGCGCCGAGCGCCTCCAGAACGCCGACCTCTCCGAAGACGACCGCAAGAAGCTGCAGCAGGATGTGCTCGACCAGCTCATCGAGAAGACGGTGATGCTGCAGGAGGCCGAGCGCATCGGCGTCACCGTCTCCGACGAAGAGGTGCGGTGGCTGATCGCCCAGGACGACTCCTTCCACAACAAAGAAGGCAAGTTCGACGCCAAGATCTTCGAAAAACTGGTGAAGAACGCCGGCTTCGGCACCACCACCAACTACCAGGAATGGATCCGCGACCAGCTCATCTTGAACAAGATGCTCGAGGTCGCCCGCGCCTCCACCCTGGTCACCGATGCCCAGGTGAAGGAGCTCTTCACCTCGATGCGGTCGAGCATGACGGTGCGCTGGGTGCGCATCCCCGACGACAACCTGCTCGCCGGCGTGCCCGTTGACGACGCCGCCGTCGACGCCTGGATCGCCGCCAACGCCGCCGCCATCAAGGCCGACTACGACGCCGACCCGCTCGGCCGCTACCACCGCCCCCGCAAGGCCGGCCTCTCCGTCATCGCCCTGCGCACCGACATGGCCGCCGGGGCCGTCGACGCCGCCGAGTTGGAGCGCCGGATGGCCGCCATCCTGGCCGAGGCCAAGGCCGGCGCCGACTTCGCCACCCTCGCCCGCACCTGGAGCGAAGACCTCACCGCGGCCAACGGCGGCCTGATGGGCCTGATGACCGAGCTGCAGCTCGAGCCCGCCGTGGCCACCGCGGTCTTCGCCGCCACCCCGGGCTCGGTCACCGAGGTGGTCAAGACCGCGCTCGGCTACGAGATCTACAAGGTGTCGGAGATCATCCCCGCCGAGGTGGTGCCCCTGGAGACCGCCCAGCGCGAGATCGCCCGCGAGCAGATCGCCCGCGGAAACGTCGCCACCTTCGCCAAGGAGCTCGGCGAGAAGGTGCTCGCCCGCTGGGGTGCCGAAGGCAAGCCCCCCGAAGACCTCCTCAGCCCCTACGCCGTCAGCGTCGAGACCTCCACCCCCTTCGCGCCGAGTCGGCCGGCCCTGATCGGCGTCGAGAGCGCGCCGCTCAAGGAGGCCCTCGGCAAGCGCGAGGCCGCCGGCCTCCTCGAAGAGGTCTTCGTCGTCGAGGGCGGCCGCGTGATCGCCGAGGTCCTCACCTACGAGGCCGCCGACTTGGCCCAGTTCGAGGTCGAGAAGGACCGCCTGCGCGCCCAGGTCACCTACTTCAGCGCCGAGGCCTTCGTGCAGCGCTGGAAGAAAGACCTCGTCGACCGCAGCACCGTCGAGCGCCTCGTCACCCTGTAAGGGCCCGGCGAGGCTGATCGAAAAGCACGATCGCGCCGATGATCCCGACCGGGTCGCGATCGCACAGCCTCTGCACCCAAAGCCTTTACCGCTTCGGACCTGCGTGCTACTCCTTGAGCCGTTGACATGACAAGAGTTGAGTTGGAAGACACCTCAGCCGGCGAGACCATCCCCGGCCGCGGTGCCCTTCCCCCAAAGCTCGTCATGTGGAGGTTCTGACAGGTGGCGTCGTTCGCCGCACCGAATGTGGACGCTGTCGCGTCGCTTGACGCAGTTGAATGGATCAGGGGGCGATGCCCGAGTGGGCGAGTCTGGGCCCGCCCCCCGCTGATGCTGATCGCCCACGGCGCCACTTGTCTCAATCCCCCTCCCGGAGGCGGGCCATGACCCCAAAAACGGCCTTGGCCCCGCCTCCGCCGGAGGTGACCCCCGCCGCCCCGGCCCGCGACCTGCCGGCCACCCTGGCCCGGGCCGCCGTGCAGGTGGCCTGGACGGCCCGACACCCGCGCGAGCCCCTGGCCCAGGCCCCCAAGCCCGGCCCGATCGAGCGCCTCTACTACCGGGCCCTCGACGGTTGGGAGGCCCCGATCTACCGCCTGCCGCCCCGCCCGGGGGCCAGCGGCGAGCCGGTGATCCTGGCCCATGACCTGGGCATGGGGCGCCTGAGCCTCGACTACGCCGAAGAGGTCTCGCTCGCCCGGGCCCTGCGCGACGCCGACTTCGACGTCTACCTCTTCTCGCACCGCGGCGACGCGGGCGCCCAGCACCCCCAGGGCAGCCCCAGCTTCGACTTCGACGACATCGCCACCCTCGACCTGCCCGCCGCCCTGGCCCTCGTGCGCGAGATCAGCGGCGCGCCGCGGGCCCACTGGGTGGGGCACTCGATGGGCGCCCTGCTGGCCTACGCCCACGCTGGGCGCGGCGGCAGCGCCGATCTCGGCGCCCTGGTGAGCCTCTGCGCCCCGGTGCGCTTCGTGGTGCCGCGCTCCCAAGCCCGGGCCGCCGGGCTGATCGCGCGCCTGCTGCCGCCGGGCTGGTCGGTGCCGATGCGGGCCCTGCACCACGCCGCCGCCCCCTTCGGCGGGCCCGAGCTTTGGGGTCGCCTCGCCGGAGAGGTCG